>CALGVD010000032.1 GCA_937920275.1 uncultured Pseudomonadota bacterium | reverse complement strand
GCAGCAGCGACGGGCGCAGCAGCAGCGACGGGCGCGGCAGCAGCGACGGGCGCAGCCTCGACCAACGCTGCGGCGATCTCGGGCGACGCCGGGGCGGTGAGCTCGGCCAATCGCTTGCGCAGCGCGACTTGTTCCTCGGCCTGCGTCTCGAGTTCACCGCGCAGCGCTCGCACTTGGGCGGCGAGTTCGTCGAGCCGCGTGGAGAGTTCCGCAAGACCTTGCCCCTGTAGCACCGACTCCGTCTGCAGCACCCGAGCTTCCAACGCGTCCAAGCGATCTCGCGTCGATTGTGCCGAGGCCACGGCGGGCAGCAGGAGCGCGACCGCCGCTAGCGCGATGCGCGCGGCACCGAGTTCACTGCGCGGCATAGACCAACTCGACCCGGCGGTTGAGCTTGAGTGAGGCCTCGTCGCTGCCCATCGCTGCGGGTTGCTCCTCGCCGTAGCTGACGGTCGCCAGTCGGGTATCGGCGATGCCATTGAGACTGAAGGCACGACGCACGGCCTGCGCTCGACGCTCACCGAGACCGATGTTGTACTCGCGCGCGCCACGCTCGTCGGTGTGGCCTTCGAGCCGCAACCGCACCCCGGTCCGGTTCGCCATGAACCGCGCATGCGCGGCGACAAGTTCGATCTCTGCCGGACCGAATGTGTCGCTGTCGTACGAGAAATAGATCACGCGACGATCGACGAGTTCGGGCGGAAGGTTGACGACACCCTCGTTGGGCTCCGCAGCCATACCCGCTCCGACCACGCCATCGGCGTCGAGCGGTGTCGCGACCACACCAGGCTCGCTCGTCGCGACGGGCGGTGTCATCGTCTCTGCGGCATCGGGCGTCTTCGCACGGTTCGAGGAACAGGCTGCAAGGGCGACCAGCAGGAGCAAGGCAAGCGGCAAGCGGACGGCATTTCCCATGAAGGGTCTCCCAAGAAGGACGGATCGGATGGACAAAATTATGGCACGGAAGGCGGGAACGGTCCCCAGGAGGGCTCCCGCGCATCGACACCGGGCGACTGCAGACGATAGCGGACGAGCCCATCGATCGTGACGGCCTCGAGTGTGCCGCTGCCGCCCGCGCGCGCGGCGTAGATCAGCGTACCCCCATCCGGCGAGAACGCGGGGGACTCATCTTGTGGGCCACGCGAAAGCACCCGCCGCTCGCCGCCCGCGAGTGGCTGCACTGCGATGCGATAGCCGCCCTCATCGCGCACCACCAAGGCGAGCAGACGGCCATCCGGACTCAGGCGTGGACGCGCTGCATAGGGCGTACCGAAAGTGATCCGTTGCGCGCGCTCGCCCGCACGCGCTGCCATGCGATAGACCTGCGGTCCGCCGGCGCGATCCGATGTGAAGAAGATCGTTCGACCATCCGCCGACCACACGGGCTCGGTGTCGATGGCGGGATCGTCGGTCAACCTCTCGAGCGTGCCATCGCGTGGATCGAGCAGGTGGATATCCAGATTACCGGTCGGCGAGGACAGGGTCAGCGCGAGACGCGTGCCGTCAGGCGACCACGCCGGCGCCCCGTTCACGCCGGGGCGCAGCGACACGGCGCGTCGCTCGGCGGTACGCAGGTCCTGAACATAGACCGCGGCACTGCGGGTCTCGAACGAGACATAGGCGAGCCAACGGCCATCGGGTGACCAAGCCGGCGACATCAGCGGTCGGCGTGACTCGAGCACCACGCGCGGCAGCGCGCCGTCGGCGTCGGCCACCATCAGCCGGTAACGCCGCTGCGGCGGCAGGCCTTCCACGATCACATAGGCGATGCGCGTCGCGAAAGCGCTGCGCTGACCGATGAGCCGGAGATAGATGCGATCAGCGATCCGATGGGCTGCTTGACGGGTCGCTGCAGCCGGCGCGGACAGGGTCTCCTTCAACAGAGCCTGACCGGTGAGCAGGTTCTGCAATTCGAAGCCGATCGCGAGCGCGCCGACCGACGCCGCAGCGTTCGAGGGCGCCGCGCGGCCCGTGACGAGGTAATCCGCTTCGTTGCGTGGGCGGATGACGAACCGACCGCTGCGACCAAGATCGGCAGCGACGATCTGCGCCAGCGCCGCAGCGTCACCCTCGAACGGCTGCACTGCGATGGGGATCGGGTCGGTGACGCCTGCGGTGATGTCCACCTGCAGTTGGGCGATAACACGCGCAGGCCACAGCGCGACCAGGATCGCCGCCAAAGACATCGCCATGACGGCACAGCGGGTGCGCACACCCTCCCCTCTACCGGAAGATCGATCACGCATCGGGCTTGAACCTCAAGATGATCTCGCGCTCGAAGAGCGCAGGGTCTGGCGGCGCCGGCAACGGCGAGGCGCGTCGGACCGCATCCTCGATCGACTGCCGCACGGCCTCATCGCCGTTGCAGGCGCGCACCTCGACCGCCGCGACGACACCCCCGGGTGTCTGCGTCACGGCCACTGTGCAATCGATACCGCTGCGGGCCGTGTCGGGACGGATCCAAGCGCGTTGCACACGACCGCGGATCGCGGCGCCCCACTGCGCGGCCATGCCGCTCGCACGCAGCGCCGCAAGCCGATCTCCCTCGACGAGCGCGGCTTCCTCGGCGAGCGCTGTCTGCAGTTCACGCTCCGCCGTTTCCCGGGCGGCAGCGTCGCGCGCCGCGGTGTCCGGCACCACCGCAGCGGGCCGGGGCTGAGGTTGCGCCGCCACGACGGGCTTCGGTGGCGGCTCGGCTGTGGGTCGGACGGCCACCGGCGCAGGCGATGGCGCCGTCACGGGCGCGGCGTTGCGTTCCACGCGCGGTTTTGGCGCAAGTTCTGGCTCAGGTTCTGGCACAAGTTTTGGCGCAGGCGCTTCCGGCGCAGGTTCCGGTGCAGGTTCTGGCGCGGGCTTCGTGACCGGCTGTGGTGCGCTCAATCGTTGCAGCGACGCCAGCGTCGCCGCATCGACCACGATCGCCTCGAGCGCCGACACCGACTCGGTCGGCGGCGTCATGCGGGTGAGCACCACACCACCGGCGAGCGCCACCAACAAAAGACCGTGCAGCCCGGTCGACAGCATCCACGGCTGCCACTGCGGCAAGGCGATGACGCGGGACGAGCTGATCAGAGCGACGCCGCTCGCGCAGACGGTGGGACTGCTGTCGGCTCGGTGATGAACCCGACACGCGCGGCGCCGGCCCGTTGCAGCAGGGTCATCGCCTCGACCACGCGCCCGTAGGGCACGGCCCGATCACCTTTGACGAACACCGGGACACCCGGCGCGCGGCGCAGCAGCGCGGCGACCCGCGCCTCGAGAAGGTCGTCCGTGAGCGCGGCCTCCGGCGTCGCACCTTGATTGAGGAACAGCCGTCCCTCGCGGTCTATCGACAACACGATCGGGGGTCGCTCGCCGAGGTCTGCGGGGTCGATCGCCTCGGCGGCCGCTTGCGGCAACTCGACCTTCACACCCTGCGTCAGCATGGGTGCCGTGACCATGAAGATGATGAGGAGCACCAGCATCACGTCGATGTACGGCACGACGTTGATCTCGCTGATCGGCCGACGACGACGGCTGCCCGACGACATCAACGGACCTCGACCGCCGCGCTGCGCGGGACGCTGCGTTGGAGGATGGTCGAGAACTCTTCGACGAAAGCGTCGTATCGTGATTCGAGCCGCCAGACTTGATCGGCGAAGCGGTTGTAGGCGACCACCGCCGGGATGGCGGCCAGCAGACCCATCGCCGTGGCGATCAGGGCTTCGGCGATGCCCGGGGCGACCGTCGCAAGCGTCGCCTGCTGCACAGACCCGAGCCCCACGAACGCGTGCATGATGCCCCACACGGTGCCGAACAGCCCCACATAGGGACTCGTAGAACCGACTGTGGCGAGCGAGGAGAGTTGATGTTCGAGGTGCTCGATCTCTTTGATCTGCTGCGCCTTCATGGCGCGGCGGGCGCCGTCGAGCATCTGCTCTGCGGTCTCCACCCCCTGCTGGCGCTGGCGTGCGAACTCGCGGAATCCGGCCTGGAACACCGCTTCGATGCCGTTGGCATCGCCTCGCGATTCGATGCTGCGGTATAGGGTGCTGAGATCTCCGCCCGACCAGAACTCGCGCTCGAAGCGTACCAGGGTGTCCCGCGCGCGGCGCAACACCGCCCGCTTGCGGAACACGACGGCCCACGCATAGACGGAGGCGGCCAAGAGCAACAGCATGACCAACTGCACGACGATCGTCGCTTCGAGGATCAGCCGCCACACGGAAAGATCGTTCAAGGGATGTACTCCGCGATGCGGCGCGGACGCAAAGTCTTGGCGTCCACGCATACCACCCTGACCTCGGCCTCGACCAGGAGTTCCCGCTCCCCGGTGCGGCCGTCCATCGCTTCACGGAACACGCACTGACGGAAGATCGCCGTGGTGCGGGTGTCCTGACGCGGCTCGACGGTGACGGCCAACAGATCATCGAGCCTTGCGGCGGCACGATAGTCCACGGTGGCACGCAGGACCATGAACTGCAGGCCTTTCTCCGACGCGAGCTGCTGCTGCACGATGCCACGCGAGCGCAGCCATTCGGTACGGGCACGCTCGAGGAAGCGCAGATAGTTCGCGTAGTACACGACACCCCCGGCGTCGGTATCTTCCCAGTAGACGCGGGCCGCCCATTCGAACGGCCGCATCTCACCGCCGATGCTGACCGCGCTCATGGATCGACCGTCAAGGCCGAAAGGTCCCCGGGACGCTGCGGCGGCGCAAGCCCGAAATGCAGGTATGCCGCGCGGGTCGCGACCCGGCCCCGCGAGGTCCGCATCAGGAAGCCTTGTTGGATGAGGAACGGCTCCACCACATCCTCGAGCGTTCCGCGCTCCTCGGCGATCGCCACGGCCAAGCTCTCGATGCCGACGGGACCCCCCTCGAACTTCTCGATGAGGGTGGTGAGCAGCTTGCGGTCGAGCGAGTCGAACCCGACAGGGTCGACGGCGAGCAGATCGAGCGCCGCGACCGCGAGCGGTGCGGTGATGGTGCCATCGCCGCGCACCTGCGCGTAATCGCGGACCCGACGCAGCAGCCGGTTCGCGATGCGCGGCGTACCGCGCGCACGCTCGGCGATGCGCAGCGCACCGTCTTCGCGGAGCGGCACGCCGAGGATGCCGGCCGAGCGCCGCACGATGCTCGCGAGATCGGGGACATCGTAGAACTCGAGGCGTTGCACGATGCCGAAGCGGTCCCGGAGCGGCGAGGTCAGCAAGCCCGCCCGGGTGGTGGCGCCCACCAGCGTGAACGGCGGCAGTGCGAGCTTGATCGAGCGCGCAGCGGGCCCCTCACCGACCATGATGTCGAGTTGGTAGTCCTCCATCGCGGGGTACAGCACTTCTTCGACGATGGGCGAGAGCCGATGGATCTCGTCGATGAACAGCACATCTCGCGGCTGCAGGTTGGTCAGGATCGCGGCGAGGTCACCTTGGCGCTCGAGCACAGGGCCGGATGTCTGGCGCAGGTTCACGCCGAGTTCGGCGGCGAGGATGTTGGCGAGGGTGGTCTTGCCGAGGCCGGGCGGCCCGAAGATGAGCACATGATCGAGCGCCTCACCGCGGCCGCGTGCGGCATCGACGAAGATCCCGAGCTGCTCTTTGACGGGCGCCTGACCGACATAGTCCGCAAGGCGCCGCGGCCGTATGGCGCGATCGAGTGCCTCGTCCTCCCGGACGCCCTCCGGGTCGACCAATCGCTCGTTCATGCGTCGACCCTCGTCATGATCCGGACCGACCTCCGCTGCCGAACGCGGCGGACTGCAGCGCCCGTCGGATGATCTCCTCGGTGCTCGTCGGCGCATCTGCCGCCGCACCGGTGCCGCCGTCTCCGACCGCTGCGTCGACCATGCGCGTCGCCTCAGCGGGGCGATAGCCGAGCGCCGACAGGGCTGCGAGCGCTTCGCCACGCGGGCCACCCACTGCGGCCTCGCCGAGCGTCGGCGTCGCACCCGCATGGGTGGTGACGCGGTCGCGCAATTCGAGGATCAGTCGCTCGGCGGTCTTGCGGCCGACCCCGGGGATGCGGATGAGCGAGGCGGTATCACCGGCAGCGATGCAGGACGCGAAGGCATCCGCGTCGCTGCCCGACAGTATGGCGAGCGCGATCTTCGGACCCACACCCGACACTTTGATCAAGAGCCGGAACAGGCGCCGTTCCTCCTCGCGCATGAAGCCGTAGAGCACCTGCGCGTCCTCGCGCACCACGAGATGCGTGAGCAGTCGGACCTCCTCGCCCGGCGCAGGCAACGCGTAGAAGGTCGACATCGGCGCCTCGAGTTCGTAGCCGACACCGCCCACCTCGATGAGCAACTGCGGGGGCTGCTTGACGGTGAGCCGGCCGCGCAACGAACCGATCATCCCGACACCTCGGTCCGCACCGCCCGCGTCCGTTTGGTGGCCGGTCGCGGCGCCGAGGCGCGCAGCGCCTGCAACGGCGCAAGCCGCCGGTGCTGGGCGTGGCACAAGGCCACGGCGAGCGCATCGGCCGCATCGGCGGAGAGCGTGCCTTCGATCTTGAGGAGCGTGCGCATCATGTGTGCGACTTGGATCTTGTCGGCGGCGCCGAACCCGACCGTGGCGAGTTTGACGGCACGCGGCGCGTACTCGGCAAGTTCGATCCCGCCGATCGCTGCGAGCGCCGCACCGCGTGCTTGACCGAGTTTGAGCGCGCTGTCGACATTGCGGCCGAGGAATACGCGCTCGATGGCCACTTCGGTCGGGCGCCATTGCGCGATCAGTGCCGTCACGCCGGCGTGGATGCGGGAGAGACGCTCGGCCAAGGGCAGTGCCTCGATCTCGATGTGACCCTGGGCGAGACAGCGGCTGTCGAGGCCCTCGACGGCGATCACGCCGAAGCCGGTGCGTCGCGAGCCGGGATCAAGACCGAGGATGCGACAGGCATCCGCCCGCAGACGCAACGGTGCGGCGGGGGGCGATGCGGCACCCGTCACCAAGGACTCGGGACGGTAGGCGCGCCAGGACTTCGAGCGGTAACTCGGCATGCGTTCCGGACGCCGGATCGGCGAGGCAAAACAAGCCTTCATGATACCCCGATTCCAGAGGGCTCACAGGCTTCCGCGCAGCCCACCAAAGGCCCATCGCGGCGCGGAGACCTCAGCGGTTCGGCATGTCGATGGCGCGCTTGTCGGCGGCCAGCGCCGCTTCATGCAGGGCCTCGGAGAGCGTGGGATGCGCATGGATGGTGCGCTGCAGGTCTTCACTGCTTGCCGCGTACTCCATCGCGAGCACGGCTTCGGCGATCAACTCACCGGCCATCGCCCCGACGATGTGCACGCCGAGGATACGGTCGTCGTCCTGCGCGGCGATCAGCTTCACGAAACCCTGCCCCGCTTCCATGGCGCGAGCACGCCCGCTCGCGACGAACGGGAAGCTGCCGACTTTGTAGGCGCGTCCGCTGGCCTTGACCTGCTCCTCGGTCTGCCCGACCCAGGCGATCTCCGGCGCGGAGTAGATCACCGACGGGATCACATCGTAATTGACATGGGCATAGAGACCGGCGATCCGGTCTGCGACCGACACGCCCTCTTCTTTGGCCTTGTGCGCGAGCATCGGGCCCCGCACGCAGTCACCGACCGCCCAGATGTTCTCCACGCCGGTGTGGCAGTGGTCGTCCACCTTGATGAAGCCCCGCTCGTCGATCTCGACGCCCGTGCCCTCGGCGAGCAGCCCCTCGGTGTAGGGCCGCCGACCGATGCAGACCACGACCTTATCGACCGTGAGCGACTGGGCAGCGCCTGCGGCATCGGCGTAGGCGACCTGCACCGCGCCGTCCTTGACCTCGGCACCGGAGACCTTGGCCCCGAGGCGGATGTCGAGCCCGAGCTTCTTGAAATGTTTGAGCGCTTCCTTGGCGAGTTGCTGATCGGCGATCGGGAGGAACGAAGCCGATGCTTCGAGCACCACGACCTCCGCACCGAGCCGACGCCACACGCTGCCGAGTTCGAGGCCGATCACACCGGCGCCGATGACGCCGAGCCGCTTCGGGACCGCGTCGAACTCGAGCGCCCCCCAACTGTCGACGATGTGCTTGCAATCGAAGGGCGCGGTACGCAGCGCCGTCGGGACCGAGCCGCTCGCCAACACCACATGTCTGCCCGAGAGCCGGCGTTGGCTGCCATCGTGGGCCGTGAATACGACCTCACGCCCCGGCAGCAACTGCCCGCGGCCTTGCAGCGCCGTGACGCCGGCCGCCTTGAGCAACTGTGCGATGCCGCCGGTCATGCCTTTGACGATCCCGGCCTTGCGCTTCTGCATGGCCGCGACATCCATCGACACCTCGCCGGCATGGATGCCGTGCGCGGCGAACTCGGATCGTGCCCGATGGAAAAGTTCGGTCGATTCGAGCAAGGCCTTGGAGGGGATGCAACCCGCGTTGAGGCAGGTGCCCCCGAAGGCGGTGCTGCCGTCGTAGTTCTTCCAAGCATCGATGCAGGCGACCTTGAGCCCGTTCTGGCCGGCGCGGATCGCGGCCGGATAGCCCGCAGGACCGCCGCCGATGACGATGACGTCGTAGCTGTCGTTCATGATGCTCCGCCTCAGATACCGATCAACATGCGGCCCGGATCTTCGAGCGCGTCTTTGATGGCGACCAGGAACTGCACGGCCTCACGGCCGTCGATGATGCGGTGGTCGTAGGTCACCGCGAGGTACATGATGGGCCGCACCACGACCTGCCCACCCACCGCCACCGGCCGATCCTGGATCTTGTGCATGCCGAGGATGGCGCTCTGCGGCGCGTTGAGGATCGGCGTCGAGAGCATCGAGCCGAACACGCCGCCGTTGGTGATCGTGAAGGTGCCCCCCTGCAATTCTTCGAGCGCGAGGCCGCCCGCACGGGCGCGGACGCCGTAATCGTTGATCTTCCGCTCGATCTGCGCGAAACCCAGGGTCTCTGCGTTGCGCAGCACCGGCACCACGAGCCCGCGGTCGGTCGAGACCGCGACCCCGATGTCGTAGTACTCGTGGTAGATGATGTCGTTGCCGTCGACCGCCGCGTTCATGACCGGATACTTGCGCAGCGCCTCGATGCTCGCCTTCACGAAGAAGGACATGAAGCCGAGCTTCACGCCGTGTTCCTTCTCGAAACGGTCTTTGTGGCGCGCACGGAGCTCGCCGATGGCGGTCAGGTCGATCTCGTTGAAGGTGGTGAGCAGCGCGGCGTTCTGCTGCGCCTGCAGCAGCCGCTCGGCGATGCGCATACGCAGACGCGTCATCGGCACGCGTTGCTCGGCGCGCGCACCAGGCACCGTCACGGGACCCGCGGCGGCTACCGACACAGCTGCCGGGGCGGCTGCCGACGCAGCGGCCGGGGCCACCTCGCGGGCGACATGCGCCGCGACATCAGCCTTGGTGATGCGGCCGTCACGCCCGGATCCCGCCACGGTGGCAGGGTCCACCTGGTTCTCCTCGACGAGGCGGCGTGCCGCAGGACCGAGCTTCGCTGCCGGTGCGGCTGGAGCGGCCGTCGCCGCGACGGGCGCAGACTTCGCGCTCTTCGCAGCCTTGGCGGGTGCCACGGCCGCTGCACCTTCCTCGAAGATCGCCAGCAGATCGCCGCTCTTCACGGTCGCACCCGGCTGCACCTTGAATTCTTTGATAACGCCGGCGGCGGGCGCCGGCACCTCGAGCACCACCTTGTCGGTCTCGAGGTCGGCGAGGCTTTCGTCGCGGCTCACCGCTTCGCCCGGCTGCTTGCGCCATGCGACCAACACCGCATCGGCGACCGACTCGGGCAATTGAGGGACTCTGATTTCAATGGTCATCGTGGGTCGTTCCTAGAAGCTGGATCCAAACGGGATGGGGTCAGGCGTTCGAGAGCCGCGCCGTCTCGCGCTGGCCGACCTCGCGCACCGTCGCGCTGAGGGCGGCCCGGACGATCGCCGCCTGCTCGGCATCATGTACTTTGGCGATACCGGTCGCCGGCGCTGCAGCCGGTGCACGGCCGGAATAGAGCAGCTCGCGCTTACCCGCGATGGGCCGCTCCAGCTGGTGGCGGATCTGGTACCACGCGCCCTGGTTCTGCGGCTCCTCTTGGCACCACACCACTTCGCGCGCCTTCGGGTAACGCGCCAGCAGCGCCTCATACTCGTCGATGGGGAACGGGTAGAGCTGCTCGAGGCGGACCAAGGCGACATCCGTCTGTCCCGCCGCGCGCCGCGCCTTGAGCAGGTCGAAGTAGACCTTGCCGCTCGAGAGCACGAGGCGACGCACCGCCGCCGGATCGACCGGGTCGATCTCGTCGATGAGGTTCTGGAAGGCACCGCTCTGCAGGTCCGCAAGGCTCGAGACCGACAATTCGTGCCGCAGCAGGCTCTTCGGCGTCATGACGACGAGCGGCTTGCGGAAACTGCGCAGCATCTGGCGACGGAGCATGTGGAACATCTGCGCGGGCGTCGAGGGCACGCACACCGACATGTTGAGCTCGGCGCAGAGTTGCAGGAAGCGTTCGAGACGCGCGGAGGAATGCTCAGGACCCTGTCCCTCGTAGCCATGCGGCAGGAACAGCGTGAGACCGGAGTATCGGCCCCACTTGGATTCGCCCGAGACGATGAACTGGTCGATGATGACCTGTGCGCCGTTCGCGAAGTCGCCGAACTGGCCCTCCCAGACCACGAGCACGCCCGGATCGGTGGTCGAGTAGCCGTACTCGAAACCCATCACGGCCTCTTCCGAGAGCACCGAGTCGATCACTTGGAAGCGCGGCTGGCGCTCCGCGATGTGCTGCAGCGGTACGAAAGTCTCACCGGTCTCTTGGTGATGCCACACCGCATGCCGGTGGAAGAAGGTGCCACGACCACAGTCTTGGCCGGAGAGCCGCACGGCATAGCCGTCCTCGAGCAGGCCGGCATAGGCGAGCGTCTCCGCGCAGCCCCAATCGAGCGGCAATTCGCCGGCCAGCATCTTCTGGCGGTTGGTGACGACCTGCTGGACGCGCGGGTGGAGCGGGAAGCCCTCGGGCACCGCAGTGATGCGCGCGCCGAGCGCAGCGAGGCGCTTCGGTGCGAGCCCGGTGCTCAGCTTTGCGGCCCAGTCGATCTCGAGGTAGGAGCTCCAATCGACGGTGTATTTGTTGCCGATCATGCCGAGCGACGCCCGCGCCTGCGGGCGACCTTCGTCGAGCCCAGCGCGGTATTCCTCTACAAGTCCGTCCGCCTCGAAGGAGGTCAGCACACCATCGGCGACCAACCGGTCCGCATAGAGTTTTCGGGCGGTCGGATGCTTGCGGATCGCGTTGTACATGACCGGCTGCGTGGCGGAGGGCTCGTCGGCCTCGTTGTGCCCGAGCCGGCGATAGCAGACGAGGTCGATCACGACATCTTTGTGGAAGCGCATGCGGTAGCGCATCGCGAGGCGGGTCACGAACACCACGGCCTCGGGATCGTCGGCGTTCACATGGAAGATCGGCGCCTCGAGCATCTTGGCGACATCGGAGCAGTACATCGTCGAACGCGCGTCATCCGGACGCGAGGTGGTGAAGCCCACTTGGTTGTTGATCACGAGGTGCAGTGTGCCGCCGGTGCTGTACCCGCGGGCCTGCGAGAGCTGCAGCGTTTCCATGACCACGCCCTGACCGGCGAAAGCCGCATCGCCGTGGATGAGGATGGGCACCACGCGTTCGCCGAGGGTGTCATCGCGGCGTTCTTGCCGGGCGCGCACCGAACCCTCCACCACCGCGTTCACCACCTCCAGATGCGAGGGGTTGAACGCGAGCGCCACATGCACATTGCCGCCCTGCGTGCGCAGGTCAGCGGAGAAACCCTTGTGATATTTGACGTCGCCGGAACCGGTGAGGTGTGCGGTGTCGTACTTGCCCTCGAACTCCGAGAACAGCACGGAAGGCGCCTTGCCGAGCACATTGACGAGCACATTGAGGCGGCCGCGGTGCGCCATGCCGATGACGAACTCCTCGGCTCCTAGCGCACCACCGGTCTGGATCACATCGTCGAGCAACGGGATCAGTGCATCGCCGCCTTCGAGCGAAAAGCGCTTCTGGCCGACGTACTTCGTGTGCAGGTAACGCTCGAGACCTTCGGCTGCGGTGAGCTGCCAGAGGATGTTACGGCGCTCTTCCGCTGAGAATCGATGGTTGAGCCGCCCTGATTGGAACTCGTCCTGCAGCCACAACCGCTCGTCGGTGTCCGAGACATGCGCGAACTCGGCGCCCACCGTGCCGCAGTAGGTGCGCTCCAGCATCGCGACGATGTCGCGCAGCGTGCTGCGCTGCGGGACGTCGGCGACCCGGCTGCCGGTGAAGAAGCTGCGATCGAGGTCCGCTTCATCGAGACCGAAGTAGGAGAGTTCAAGGACCCGCGGCCGATCGCGGCGCGAGAGACCGAGCGGATCGAGTTTCGCGATCAGGTGGCCACGGTTGGCGTAGATCTGGACGAGGCGCGACACCGCACCCTGGCGAGCGCTCTCCTCATCGACGCCCGCAGCGGCGACCACGGCACCGGCGTCCCGGGCGGCTCGGGCGCGCGAGGCGATGGCCGACTGGATGGCGCGGTGGGACGCTTCCGGCGCTGCCGGCCGGGGCAGCGCGGCGAAATAGCCGCGCCAGTGGGGTTCTACGCTCGCCGGGTCGGCGAGGTACTGTTCGTAGAGGGATTCGACATAGTCGGCGTTACCGCCGTAAAGAGCCGATGTGGCGATCTGATCGCCGCGCGTGGCACCCATGAAAAAGACGACCCCCGATACCGTTTTGAAGGCCGCGTAGTCTAACGGAAAGGGGGGCAGCCGGCGTGCCAGCTGGCGCACGGTTCCGGGATCTGGCGCCCCCGGCCGGAGTTGAACCGACGACCTACCGCTTAGGAGGCGGTCGCTCTATCCACTGAGCTACGGGGGCACGCCCGGGGTGATCGTCAACGGCCGGCGCGGACCGGAAAAATGGTGGAGCGGAAGGGGATCGAACCCTCGACCTTCGCATTGCGAACGCGACGCTCTCCCAGCTGAGCTACCGCCCCACACGAGGGCCGGGATTCTATCACCGTGAGAACGATCCGGAAGACCTCTCGGTCGATGCTGTATAGAAAGCCAGTCTCAGTACTGGAGGGCGACGACACTCGGCGGACCGAACCGGGTCACCGTGACGACGAAGAGGCGGTCGAACTCATCGTCCCGCAACACGACCTGCGTTTTGCCGCGGGTCAGCCGCGAGACGATGGCAGGTACCGTGTTCGAGTGACCCACCACCACCACTGTGCCGCCGATGTGGCGCGCACCGATCGCGTCGAGCAGACCCTGGGGATCGCGCGCCGGGTGCACGGTCACGGGCAAAGACAAGGCTGATGCCAACGGTCGCGCGGTGTCTTGGGTGCGACGGGCCTCGCTCGCGTAGACCGCGCGTACGGCGTTGCTGCCGAGGAGCGTCCGCAACCGCTGCGCGCGCGCCTCGCCGGCGGGCGTCAAGGATGGATCATCGGCGGGAACCAAGGCCTTCTCGGCATGGCGCAGCACGATCACGGTCGTGGTCTCGCCGGCGAACGCGATCGTGGCCCGCAAGACGCCGTAGAGCAGGGCCAGGCTCGCGAGTACGACGAAACCCGCCAACCAGAACGGCGCCAGAAAGGGCCGGCGCCGGCGCAGGAGGCCTGGCGCCCTCACCGCTCGCCCATCAGCGGCCACGGTCGTCCGAGCGGGATGATCGCGGGTTGCATGGCCTGACGCATGCGGTGATTTTAGACAATCCGTCAGCGTCTGTGGTCGAATGCCGACGATGAATCCGATGCTCGTCGCCATCCCGGTCTTCATGTCGACCATCCTGCTCGAAGCGTGGATCGCCCACCGGCGGGGGATGGCGGTCTACGACATCCCGGACGCGCTCACCAGCCTGCACTTCGGCGTGCTGAGCCAGGTGTGGGGCGCGTTCACCGCCCTGCTCTCCTTCGGCATGTATGTCCTCGTATACGATCACCTGCGGCTGTTCACGCTGCCGCTCGAGAGCCCCTGGGTGTGGGTGGGCGCGCTGCTGTTCTATGACTTCTGTTACTACTGGGCGCACCGCGCCGGGCACGAGGTGAACCTGTTCTGGGCCTCCCACCAGGTGCACCATTCGTCCGAGTACTACAATCTCTCGACGGCGCTGCGCCAGAGCGCGACCGGGGCCTTCACCAGTTGGCCGTTCTATGTGGTGATGGCGCTCTGCGGCGTGCCGCCCTTGGTGTTCGCGGTGGTCGGCCTGATCGACCTGCTCTACCAGTACTGGGTGCACACCGAACTCGTCCGCAAACTCGGCTGGCTCGATCGGGTGTTCGTCACGCCCTCGAACCACCGCGTCCACCACGGTCAGAACGACTACTGCATCGATCGCAACTACGGCGGCATCCTCATCCTCTGGGACCGGCTGTTCGGCACCTTCACCGAGGAGCGCGACGACGAAACGATCGCCTACGGCATCCGCAAACCCCTCGCAAGCTACAACCCGGTGTGGGGCAACCTGCATGTGTTCGCCGATCTGCTGCAACGCACTCGGACGGCGCCGACGCTGCGCGACGCGCTACGCGCCTGGTTCGACCCACCCGGCGGTCGCGGCAAACCCGTGGCGCACCTCGACCTCCAGAGCGTACGGCGTTTCGACGCCGGCACCCGGCCCGAGGTGCGGCGCCATGCGCTCGTGCAATATCTGCTGCTTGCGGCGATGGTGTTGCATTTCCTGGTCACGGTGCAGACGCTGTCCTGGATGCCGGGCATCGCCTATGCGCTCGTCATCACGGCGACGACGCTGGGCATCGGCTGGGCTTTGGAGGAGCGGTCGTTCGCGCACCGGTTCGAACAAGCGCGGATCCTCGCGACCGCGCTGGCATTCACGCTGCTGCCCGAATGGTTCGGTAGCGAGCTCCCCGACGGACCACGAATCGCGCTGGTGGGCGCCATCTTGGCGAGCCTCGCGTGGTTGCCGCCGGGGCGTCAGCCGCCTCGTCCAAGCCCATGAGCCATCAAGAGCGCACCCTCGGCGAGCGGCCTTCCCTATACTGACCACAGCAATTCCTTGGGGGCTCTATGACCTATTCAAGTTTTGGCCGACGCCTCGGCGCCTATCTGATCGACTTCCTGCTGCTCTCGCCGCTGATCGCGCTGCAGATCTGGGCGAGCGGCCACTCGATCAGCATGGCCATCCTGTCCACGGTGCTCGTCAGCGTCGCCTTCATCGTCTACCGGGTCTACTGTCACGCCATCTGGGGTCAGACCGTCGGCAAGCGCGTCGTCAAGCTTCGCGTGGTACGCCTCTCCGGCGAAGCCATCGGTTGGCGTGAATCTTTGCTTCGCAGTTCGGTCGAGATGCTGTTCACGGGCCTGACGCTCAGCGCCCAACTCATCGCCCTCGCCGCGATCCCCGCGGCCGAATTCGCCGGGCTCGACACCATGCAGCGGGAGTCCAACCTGCAGGTCTACACGCCCGCGTGGTCAAGCCATGTCATGACGCTGTCGGGGATCTGGTACATCGCCTCGCTCATCGCGCTGTTCGTCAACGACCAACGGCGCACCTTGCACGACTTCATCGCGGGCACCGTGGTCGCCGGCGCCGAGGCCGTTCCGAGCGTCCCGACCGTCGCCAGCTGACCGCCGGGTGGCGGGTGGCTTGGGACGTCCGATCGCCTCGACCCGAATCCGACTGAGGAACAGACCATGACGAACACTCCGCCCTCGCCCACCGGCCCCGCAGCGATCACCCGCGAGCGGCGCGGCTGGCTCGCCCGCAGCCTCGATGTCGTGGAGCGGGTCGGCAACCGCCTGCCCGATCCTGCCGTGCTGTTCCTGCTGCTCATGGTGCTCGCCTGGGTGGTCAGCGCGCTGCTGTCTCAAGTCAGCTTCAGCGAGATCGACCCACGCAACGGCAAGGCCATCGAGATCCGCAACATGCTGGCGGGCGGGTCGCTCACGGCGTTCATGGCGACGATGGTCTCCACCTTCACCAGCTTTCCGCCGCTCGGCGTGGTGCTGGTCGCGATGCTCGGGCTCGGCGTCGCCGAACACACCGGCTTCATCAACGCCGCCCTGCGCTCGGCGATGGCCGTGACGCCCCGCGTGCTGCTCACCCCCGCGCTGATCGCGGTCGGCATCCTGAGCCATGTCGCGGTCGATGCGGGCTATGTGCTCGTCATCCCGCTCGGCGCCGTGATCTTCTACGCCGCAGGTCGCCATCCGCTCGCGGGCATCGCGGCCGCTTTCGCGGGCGTGTCGGGCGGCTTCAGCGCGACGATGGGCGTGCCATCCAGCCTCGACCCGCTGCTCGCAGGGTTGACACAGACGGCCGCGCAGCTCGTCGACCCCGCGGTCGTCATCGCACCGCTCAACAACTACTACTTCACCACCGCCTCCTCGGTGCTGATCGTGCTGCTCGGCTGGGCGCTCACGGATCTCGTCATCGAACCGCGCCTGAAGGGCACGACCGTGGACGGTGATCCCACGGAACTGCCGACCCAGGAACCGCTGCAGGCCGCGGAGCGCCGCGGGTTATGGGTGGCGCTCGCCACCGCCCTCGTCGCCGGCGCCCTCTTCGCCTGGTCGCTGACCGGCGATACGGCCTGGGCTGCGGCCCCGGATGCCGACGGCGTCCGCAAGCTGCTCGTTTCGGGCGCGCCGCTGATGCAGTCGATCGTGCCGATCATCTTCATCGGCTTCCTGTTGCCCGGCATCGCCTACGGCATCGCCGCAGGGACCATCAAGACCCACCGCGATGTCGTCACCGGCATGTCCAAAGCCATGTCGGGCATGGGCTACTACATCGTCATGGCGTTCTTCTGCGCGCAGTTCATCTACGCCTTCGGCCAGTCGAACCTCGGCGCGCTGCTCGCGCTCAAGGGCGCGAACGCGCTGCGCGATGCTGCGCTGCCGCTCGGCGTGACGCTCACCGGCATCATCCTGCTGACCGCCACCGTGAACCTGCTGATCGGCTCCGCGTCGGCCAAATGGGCGCTGATCGGCGCCATCATGGTACCGATGCTGATGCAGCTCGGCGTCTCGCCCGACCTCACGCAGGCGGCCTATCGCGTCGGCGACAGCTCCACCAACATCATCACGCCGCTGCTGCCCTACTTCCCGCTGATCGTCGTGTTCTGCCGCCGCTATGTGCAACGCGCAGGCATCGGCACCTTGGTCGCGCTGATGCTGCCGTACTCGATCACCTTCCTCGTCGGCTGGACGATCTTCCTGCTGACCTATTGGCACTTCGGGCATCCGCTCGGCATCGGGTCGAGCTACGAGTACACGCCGGCGGTCATCGCGCCCTGACCGACGCGTGGATCTCGCCGTGAACCCTGTCGCGGGCTTCGGTCGCGAAGCCATCGTCGTCCTCGAATTCGTGGCGACGATGGCCTTTGCGCTGTCGGGCGTGATCGGCGCGCTGCGCAAGCGCATGGACATCGTCGGCATCTGCGCCTGCGGGTTCCTGGCAGCGTTCGGCGGCGGCACACTGCGCGATGTGCTGCTCGACCGGCGCCCGTTCTTCTGGGTCGAGCACCAAACCGTGCTGCTCGGCGTACTGGCGATCAGCATCCTCGGCGCGACGCTCGTCAGCCGACGGCGGCTCGAGCATGGTCAGCGCTGGCTGCAGGCACCGGATGCGATCGGGCTCGGGCTCTTCTGCGCCACCGGCACCCACCTCTCGTACCTGATGGACCAGCCGCCGATCGTCGCCGTGATGATGGGCGTGATCACCGGCACCTTCGGCGGCGTGCTGCGCGACCTCGTGTGCAACGAGGTCCCCGAACTCTTCAGCGACCACCGCCCCTACGCGCTCTGTGCCGCGGCGGGCGCCGTCATCTACGTGATCGCGGCGGGCCTAGGGGCCGAGGCCGGCTCGGCGATCGCCCTCTGCGCGGTGGTCACCACGGGGCTACGCGCCCTCGCGCTGCGCTTCGAAGTGAGGCTGCCGCCGGTCGGCAGATAGCCGCACCGATTTTCCCATGACGCCGACCCTGCACCGTCTGCTCGACGCCCATCTGCCGGCGGATGCCGACGAAGCCCGCAGCCTCGACGAGATGCGCAGGCTCCTGCCGCATCTCG
>CALGVD010000031.1 GCA_937920275.1 uncultured Pseudomonadota bacterium | reverse complement strand
CTTGCCACAGCACGAAGCGCACGCTCGAGCGGTAGTGGCTGCCGCTGATCTCGGGGTAGATGCCGAGGTCCGCCGGGACGACCACGCGCAGGAGCTGCACGGGGTTCTCGCGTTCGAAGGTGATGTGGAACACGCCCTGCACGGCGGTCTCGCGGCGCGATCGGCCGCCTTGGCGCGTGAGCCACAGCAGCTCGGCGATGGAATCGCACAGCGGGCGCAGCATCGCGATCCATTTGTTGAGCGTCGTCTCGCGCACATCGGGCGTCTGGCTCAGCCAAAAATAGAAATCCGGCAGGTCGAACTCGCAGCTGCCGCCCGGGATGCTGCTGCGGTGGCGTACGGCGGCGATGAACGCGGAGTCGCGCAGCGGCTGCAGGTAGGCGGACCCGGCGCCGAGCAGTTCGGTGCGCAGGCGTTGCAGGTTGGCGACCAGCCCCTGCAGGCGGTCGGTGTCGACCCCGGGTCGGCGCAGGTAATCATTGAACGCCATGGTCTGGCGCTCGAGCTCCTTGAGGACATCGGCGCGGGTGTCGGTGCGGGTGATGATGGCGAGGATGTCGAGGATGCTCGTCACCGCGGCGCGGCTGCCCCACTGGCTGCGTGAGTTCGCGTGGAACACGGCCTGCGTGTAGAGGAAGTCGATGCGCAGGAAGGCGCGCATGCGCTCGTTGAGCGGCTGCTCGAAGACGAGCTGTCCTCCCTCGTGCACAGGTGCTGGCACAGGGAGCGGCTCGCCGGTCACGGCGGGTTCCTCGGTCATCGCGCTATTCTGCGGCAGGGTCGCGGGCGCCGTAAACGGCGGCGAGCCCGAGGTAGCGCTGGTGCAGGGTGATCACCGCCTCGCGCAGGGTCTCGAGACCCTGGTCGTTGACGATCACGTCGTCGGCCGCGGCGAGCCGTTGGGCGCGGCTCGCCTGTGCGGCGAGCACCGCACGGGCCCCGGCCTCGTCCACCCGATCGCGGGCCATCACGCGCTGGACCTGGATCTCTTCGGGGCAGTCGATCACCAGCACCCGGTCGATGCCGGGTCGGCGGGCGCCACCCTCGACCAGCAACGGAATCGCGTGGATCTGGTAGGGGCCGCCGGCGGCGGCGGACTGGGCAGCCATCCGTTCCCGGATGAGGGGGTGGGTGAGGGCTTCGAGTTCGCGCCGGGCCGTGGGGTCGGCGAAGACCTGGGCGCGCAGCGCACGGCGGTCGAGTTGGCCATCCGCTTGTAGCACGCCCTCGCCGAAGCGGGCGCGGATCGCGGCGAGGCCGGGGGAGCCGGGCGCGACGACCTCCCGGGCGATCACATCACTGTCGATGACCGGCACGCCAAGCTCTGCGAACACGGCGGCCGCTGCGGACTTGCCGCTTGCGATGCCGCCGGTGAGGCCGATCCGAAGCATGGCCTGTCCCCGCCCTCAGCCGCCGGTGAGGAGCCGTTGGAACGCGGGCAGCAGCCCCTCGCCCCACAGCATCACGAGCCAACCTGCGATCGCGAGCCAGGGGCCGAAGGCGATCGGGGTGTCGCGTGCGTGATCGCCGCGCGCGATCAGCGCAAGTCCCGCGACCGCGCCCGCGACCGAGGCGATGAGCACGATCGGCACCAAGGCCTGCCAGCCGAGCCAGGCGCCGAGCGCAGCGAGCAGCTTGAAGTCGCCGTAGCCCATGCCTTCTTTGCCGGTGACGAGCTTGAAGGCCCAGTAGACGCTCCAGAGCGAGAGGTATCCCACGATCGCGCCGAGCAGGGCGTCGGGGGCGCGACCGGCGGGCAGGCTGGCGGCGAGGCCCGCCCACATCAGCGGCACCGTCAGTTGGTCCGGCAGGATCTGGGTGTCGAAGTCGATGAAGGTGAGGGCGACCAGCACCGCGGTGACGAGCATCGCCGCTGCGAGCGTCCAGCCGAACCCGAAGTGGAGCGCCGCGAGCGCGAAGAGCAGCGCGGTGAGCGCCTCGACGAGGGGATACCGCGTCGGGATCTCGACGCCGCAGGCGGCGCAGCGGCCGCGGGCGAGCAGCCAGCCGAGGAGCGGCAGCAGGTGCAGGAAGCGGATCGGGGTCTGGCAGGCCGGGCAGTGCGAACGCGGGGCGATGAGGTCGTATCGCGCTGCAGGCGCAGGTTCACGACCGGCGAGTTCCTCGCACTGCGCGCGCCACTCGGCCTCGAGCATGCGGGGCAGGCGGTGGATGACCACATTGAGGAAGCTGCCGATCAGGAGCCCGAGCAGCGCTGCGCCGGTGGCGAGCAGCAGAGGGTCGACGGCGTGGACGGGGGCGTCGATGAGCATCACATTCCGGTCTCGTCAAGGTTTCCTAAGGCGACAGTTTTCGCCACAATGGTGAGTCTAGTCCACGAACCGCGGGTCACCGGATGAATCTTCACGAGTATCAGTCCAAACAAGTCTTCGCTGCCTACGGCATTCCGGTCCCGACGGGCCGGGTGGCGGCCACGCCCGAGGAGGCGGTCGCTGCGGCGGAAGCCCTGGGGGGGAGCCTCTGGGTCGTGAAGGCCCAAGTGCATGCGGGCGGCCGCGGCAAGGCGGGCGGCGTGAAGCTCGCCCGCGACAAAGCGGCGGTACATGCCGCGGCCAAGGCCATGCTCGGCACCCGGCTCGCGACGATCCAGACCGGCCCCGAGGGCTTGCCGGTCGACACGGTCTATGTCGAGACCGGCTCGGCCATCGAGCGCGAGATCTACCTCTCGCTGACGCTCAACCGCGAGAAAAGCCAGATCGCCATGATCGGCTCGGCGGCGGGCGGCATGGACATCGAAGAGGTCGCGGCGCACACGCCCGAGAAGATCACCACGGTGAACATCCACCCGGCCGCGGGCCTGCAGCCCCACCAGTGCCGTCGCATGGCCTTCGCGCTCGGGTTCACCGGCGCGCAGATCGGCGAGTTCCAGAAGATCGCGATGGCGCTCTACCGGCTCGTGATGGACAAGGACGCCGCGCTGGTCGAGGTCAACCCGCTGATCGTCACGAAGGACGGCAGCCTCGTCGCGCTCGACGCCAAGATCAACATCGACGCCAATGCGGTGTTCCGCCAGCCCGAACTCGCCAAGATGCGCGACACGGCCCAGGAAGACCCGATGGAGCTCAAGGCGAGCGAGCATGATCTCAACTATGTCTCGCTCGACGGCGACATCGCCTGCATGGTCAACGGCGCCGGTCTCGCGATGGCGACCATGGACCTCATCAAGCTGCATGGCGGTTCACCTGCGAACTTCCTCGATGTCGGTGGCGGCGCGACCGCTGAGCGCGTCACGGCGGCCTTCAACCTCATTTTGTCGAACCCGAAGGTCAAGGCCATCCTCGTCAACATCTTCGGCGGCATCGTGCGCTGCGATCTCATCGCCGAGGGCGTGATCATCGCGGTGAAGAACGTCGGCGTGAAGGTCCCGGTGGTGGTGCGCCTCGAGGGCACCAACGCCGAGAAGGCGCGCGAGATGCTCGCGGCGAGCGGCCTCGAGGTCACCGCGGCCGCCGACCTCACCGACGCTGCGCAGAAGGCGGTCGCCGCGGCGCGCTGAGCGCGCGCTGGCACCGACCCCACGCACGGCATCCCGAACCACGATACGGAACAGCATCCATGAGCATCCTCGTCGACAAAAACACCCGCGTCATCTGCCAAGGATTCACGGGTAAACAGGGCACTTTCCACTCAGAGCAGTGCATCGCCTACGGCACGCAGGTCGTGGGTGGCGTCACCCCGGGCCGCGGCGGCGACCAGCATCTCGGTCGTCCGGTGTTCGACACCGTGGACGACGCGGTGCGCGCCACCGGCGCCAATGCCAGCATGATCTATGTCCCGGCGAGCTATGCCGCCGACGCCATCCTCGAGGCGGCCGATGCGGGCGTCGAGCTCGTGGTCTGCATCACCGAGGGCATCCCGGTGAACGACATGGTGCGCGTCAAGGCGGCGCTCGTCGGCACGGGTGTGAAGCTCATCGGCCCGAACTGCCCCGGCGTCATCACGCCGGGCGAGTGCAAGATCGGCATCATGCCGGGCTTCATCCACAAGCCGGGCTGCATCGGCATCGTCTCGCGCTCGGGCACGCTCACCTACGAGACCGTGTTCCAGACCACCAACAACGGCCTCGGCCAGAGCACCTGCGTCGGCATCGGCGGCGACCCGGTGCGCGGCCTGAACTTCGTCGAGGTCCTCGAGCTCTTCCAGAACGACCCGAAGACCGAAGGCATCATCATGGTCGGCGAGATCGGCGGCAGCGATGAAGAAGCAGGCGCCGAGTTCATCAAACAGCATGTCACGAAGCCGGTGGTCGCCTATATCGCGGGTGTCACCGCGCCGCCGGGCAAGCGCATGGGCCATGCCGGTGCGGTGATCGCGGGCGGCAAGGGCACGGCGGCCGATAAGTTCCGCGCCTTGGAGGCTGCGGGGGTGCGCACCGTGAAGTCCCCGGCGGAGCTCGGTGCCGCCATGAGCGAGCAGTTGCGCGGCCGGCGCTGACGCCGGCGGCAGCACTTCCGCGGGCGCCGCAAGCGATGGACACGCTGCGCCTCGCGCTCGCCCAGTCGAATCTCCTGGTCGGCGATATCGCGGGCAACGCGGACCGCGTGCTCGCTGCGGCTCAGGCCGCGCGTGCCGCGGGCGCCGATCTTTTGATCACGCCGGAACTCGCGCTCGCGGGGTATCCCCCTGAGGACCTGCTCTTCCATCGGGGGTTCCGCCAGCAGATCGAGACCGCGCTCGCAGGCCTCGCGGCGGCGAGTGCCGATGCCACGCGCGGCACCGCGATCCTGGTCGGGCATCCCGAGTACGCCGGCGAGCGGCTCTTCAACGCCGCGACGCTCTATGACGCGGGCCGTGAGCAGCTGCGCCACCGCAAGGCCTGTCTGCCCAACTACCGCGTGTTCGACGAGAAGCGATGGTTCGCCGCGGGCACGCAGCCCTCGGTGATGGACTTCCGCGGCTTCCGCATCGGCGTACTCGTCTGCGAGGATCTTTGGGAGCCGGAGCCTGCGCAGCTTGCGAGATCCCAGGGCGCCGAGATCCTGTTGGTGCTCAACGCGTCGCCCTACGACCTGCATAAACAGGCGGCACGCGAGGACATCGCGCGCCGCCGCGCCGCCGATGTCGGGCTGCCCATCGTCTATGTGAACCAGGTCGGTGGTCAGGACGAGTTGGTGTTCGACGGCCAGTCGTTCGTGACCGATGCGCTAGGCGAGGTCGTGCTGCGCGCACCGGCGTTCGAGGAGGCGCTCGAGATCGTCGAGTTCCGCCGCCCGTCACCGGGTGCGGCGCCGGTGCCCGAGCCTGGTGTCATCACGCCGGCACTCGATGACGAGGCGAGCGTGTATCGGGCGCTGGTGCTCGGTGTGCGCGACTATGTGGTCAAGAACGGCTTCCCCGGTGTGGTGCTCGGTCTCTCGGGCGGCATCGATTCGGCGCTCACGCTCGCCATCGCGGTCGATGCGCTCGGCGCCGACCGGGTGCAGGCGGTGATGATGCCGTCGCGTTACACGGCGTCGATGAGCGTGGAGGACGCCTCGGAGCAGGCCCGATCGCTTCGGGTGCAGCACTCCGTGATCGGCATCGAGGGCATGTTCGGTGCAGCGCTCGAGTCGCTCCAGGCGGAGTTCGCCGGGCGCGCGGTGGACACCGCCGAGGAGAACCTGCAGTCGCGCTGCCGCATGCTCATCCTGATGGCCCTGTCCAACAAGACCGGCAAGATGGTGCTCACCACCGGCAACAAGAGCGAGATGGCGGTCGGCTATGCGACGCTCTACGGCGACATGGCGGGCGGTTTCGCGCCCATCAAAGATTGCAGCAAGCTGCTCGTCTACCGGCTCGCCGCCTGGCGCAACGCGCAGGGCGCCGCGCCGCCGCAGGGGCGGGTGATCCCCCAGCGCGTCATCGACCGGCCGCCGTCCGCCGAATTGCGGCCCGACCAGAAGGACAGTGATTCCTTGCCGCCCTATGAAGTGCTCGACCCCATCTTGGAGGCCTTCATCGAGGATGATCTATCGGTGGGGGAGATCGTCGCGCGGGGTTTCGAGCGCGCGACCGTCGCGCGGGTGCTCGATCTGGTGCAGCGCAACGAATACAAGCGGCGGCAGGCGCCGCCCGGTGTGCGGGTGAGCCGCCGTGCCTTCGGCCGCGACTGGCGCTATCCGATCACGAGCGGTTATCGGCGCTGAACCGGCCAAGGCCGGTCAATGCCGGGCCCGGTCAATCCCAGGGCACATACCAGCGCTTGCGCACCGGCACCACGCTGCTGGCCTCGCCGCCGTAGTTGAGCGCGTAGACGCTGCGCGCGCGATCGGCGAGTTCCTTCATCTCGAGACGCTCGTAGGACAGGATCATGATGCGCAGGGCATCCTGAACCGCCGGGGCGCCATCGTATTCAGTGATGATCTGGTCGGAGCGCTGTGCGGCGGCGATATAGGCGCCGCGCTTCACATAGTGCTCGGCGACATGCAGGTCGTAGTCGGCAAGCCGGTTGCGCAGGTGGATCATCCGCCGTCGGGCGTCGTGCGCGTACTCGCTCTTCGGATATTCCTCGACCACTTTGCGCAGCGAGGTGAAGGCCCGACGCGTGGTCTGCGGGGGGCGTTGGTCGAGGTCGACGCGGAACCAGCGCTCCAGGAAGTTCGCTTCCCGCTCGAAATCGGTGAGGCCTTTGATGTAGTAGGCGTAGTCGAGGCGCGGATGGGTCGGGTTCTCGCGGATGAAGGTGTCCGCTTGGTCGAGCGCGGATTCGGTCTCGCGGCCGCGGTAGTAGGCGTAGATGAGGTCGAGGCGGGCTTGGCGGGTCTCGGCGGCGAACGGATAGCGTGCGATGAGCGCCTCGTAGACGCGGATCGAGCCGTCGAAGTCCTGGTTGTCGAGGCTGCGGCGGGCGCGCTCGTAGAGCTCGCCGGATGCACCTTGGGCGCGCTGGTCGTCGTCCTTGTTGAACATGCTGCAGGCGGAGAGCGGCAGCATGAGCAGCAACAACAGCAGCGGCGCGAGAGCTGATGGCGTACGCGGTTTCACCAGTCCATTATAACCCCGTGTCGACCCCTACGCCGGAACTTCATGAGATCACCGTCCCCGCAGCCATGACCGGCCAGCGTCTGGATGTCGCATTGGCGCAGCTGTTGCCGCAGTACTCGCGCGCTCGGTTGCAACATTGGATCGACGAGGGTCGTGTGCAGGTCGATACGGATCCCGCGCCGCTGCGAAGGCGCCGGCTCGCGGGCGGCGAGGCCTTGCGTGTCACGGCCGAGTTCATGGCCGATGAGCGCGTGGCGGCGGGCGACGCCAGTGTGCCGTTCGGCGTACTGCATCAGGATGCGGCGTTGTGGGTGATCGACAAGCCGGCAGGGCTGGTGGTGCACCCCGGAGCGGGCAACCGCAGCGGAACGCTGCAGAACGCGCTGCTGGCGCTCGATCCGGCGCTTGCGCGCGTGCCGCGTGCCGGGATCGTGCACCGCCTCGACAAGGACACGGCGGGGGCGATGTTGGTCGCCCGAACGCCGCAATCCCATGCCGCGCTGGTGCGGGCGCTCGCGGCGCGCGAGATCGGCCGTGAATACCTCGCGCTCTGCCACGGCGCGCTCACGGGCGGTGGCACGATCTCTGAACCCATCGGCCGTCATCGCACCCAGCGGGTGAAGATGGCGGTGCGTGCTGACGGGCGAGAGGCGGTCACGCATTATCGGATCGAGCGACGGCTCGGCGCCCTGACGCTGGTGCGGGTGCGGCTCGAGACCGGTCGCACCCACCAGATCCGTGTGCACCTCGCGCACCTCGGGTATCCCTTGGTGGGTGATCCGGTCTATGGCGGACGGCGTCGTCTGCCGCCCGGCGCGGGCCCGGCGACGGTGACTGCGCTCGAGGCGTTCCATCGGCAAGCCCTGCATGCCGCGCGGCTGTCGCTGAAGCATCCGTCGACGGGTCGGGAGTGCGTCTTCGATTCGCCGCTGCCCGCGGATCTCACGACTTTGCTCGAGGTCATCGCCCGCGAGGCGCAGGGATGACGCTGCCGTGGCTGCGGCCAGCGTGGGAAGCCCCTCGCGGGGTGCACGCGGCGTTCACGCTGCGCAGCGGCGGCGTCAGCGCCCCACCGTGGGACTCGCTCAACCTCGGCCGGCATGTCGGGGATGATCCGCGCGCGGTGGCGATCAACCGGCAGCGCGTGGTGCAAGGGCTGGCGCTACCCGCCGAGCCCTGCTGGCTCGAACAGCTGCACGGCAACGAGGTCCACGAGGCGGACGCTGCGCCCCGGCCGGAGGCCGCCCCGCCGCCCCGCGCCGATGCTGCCGTGACGCGGCAGTCCGGGGTCGTGCTCGCCATCCAAGTGGCCGACTGCCTGCCGGTGCTGCTCGCGGCCGAGGACGGCAGCGTGTTGGGGGCGGCTCACGCCGGGTGGCGTGGGCTCGTCGGTGGGGTGATCGAGCAGACGGTCGCCACGATGGGCGGGCCGCCTGAGCGGCTCGTGGCCTGGCTCGGGCCCTGCATCGGGCCGGAGCGGTTCGAGGTCGGGGCGGAGGTCCGTGAGGCGTTCCTGACGGCCGGAGACGCGCCAGAGGCTTTCCGAGAGAGTCCGGCAGGGCGCTGGCTCTGCGACCTGCCGGCGATCGCCCGGGCGCGATTGCAGCGCCTCGGGGTCGGCCGGGTGGCAGGGGGTGGTTGGTGCACCGTCGCCGACCCCGCGCAGTTCTTCTCGCACCGGCGCGATCAGTTGACCGGACGCATGGCTGCACTACTCTGGCGCGAAACCTGATCCTTTTTATGTTATATTATTACATATGAACTCATTGACCATGATCCTGCTGGCCACAGCGTTGGCCGGAGCCTTGAGCGCGCTGGTGGCGGGGCTTTTCCTGCTGCTGCCGAAAGCGACCCGTGACCGTGCGATGCCGCATTCGGTCAGTTTCGCGACCGGCGCCCTGCTCGCCACGGCGCTGTTGGCGCTCATCCCACACGCGATCCAGGGCGCAGGCCCCTTCAAGGTCCACGCCATCGGCATGGCCTTGCTCGTCGGCATCGCGATCTTCTTCGTGCTCGAGAAGTTCCTGTTGTGGCGGCACTGTCATACCGAGGCCGTCGAGTCGGCGCAGTTCCACGAGCACCACCGGCGCGATGCCTCGGGTTGGCTCACGCTCGTCGGTGATGGCTTGCACAACTTCATCGACGGCGTGCTGATCGCGGCCGCGTTCCTCACCGACCCGCACCTTGGCGTGGTGACCACGCTCGCGATCCTCGCCCACGAGATCCCGCAGGAAGTGGGGAACTTCGCGGTGCTGATGCACGCCGGGTTCAGCCGCGCGCGGGCGTTCGCCTGGAACCTCGGTGCCAGCCTCACCTCCGTTCTCGGCGGCCTCATCGGTTGGCTCGCGCTGCGCGAGGCGATGGCCCTGCTTCCCTATGCGCTCGCGGTCGCCGCAGCGAGCCTCATCTATGTCGCGGTCGCCGACCTCATCCCCGGCCTGCATCGCCGTACCGACCTGCGTGCGAGCCTCGCGCAGATCGCCTGGATCGCGGTCGGTGTCGGCGTGGTGATGGTCGCGGAATCGCAGTTGCACTGACTTCGCCGGGGCGGTGGTGCGCTGCCGCCCCTTGAAAGACTGATTGCGGGCCCCATATTTGAGGGCATGAGACAGGACAAACTGACCACCCGCTTCCAGCAGGCCCTCGCCGAGGCCCAGTCGCTCGCACTCGGTCGGGATCATCAGATCATCGAGCCCGCCCATGTGCTGCTCGCGCTCCTCGATCAGCAGGGCGGCAGCATCCGGGCGCTTCTGCAGTCCGCGGGGGGCAATGTGGCGCGGCTGCGCGCCGACCTCGTGACCGCGCTCGACCGACTGCCCAAGGTCGAGGGGCGCGCCGGTGAGGTGCATATCTCGAACGACCTGCAGCGCCTGCTCAATGTCACCGACAAGCTCGCGCAGCGACGCGGCGACCAGTTCATCTCTAGCGAGAATTTCCTGCTCGCGGCCTTCGAGGATCGCGCATCGCTCGCGCCGTTGTTGAAGGATGCCGGTTGCAAGCAGGCCGCCCTCGACAAGGCGGTCGAGGCGCTGCGCGGCGGCGAGACCGTCCAGGACGCGAATGCGGAAGAGAGCCGTCAAGCGCTCGAGAAGTACACGGTCGATCTCACGAAGCGCGCCACCGACGGCAAGCTCGACCCGGTCATCGGTCGTGACGACGAGATCCGCCGCACCATCCAAGTGCTGCAGCGGCGCACCAAGAACAACCCGGTGCTGATCGGTGAGCCGGGCGTCGGCAAGACCGCGATCGTCGAGGGTCTCGCGTTGCGCATCGTCAACGGCGAGGTGCCCGAATCGTTGCGCGGCAAGCGCATCCTCGCACTCGATATGGGTTCTTTGATCGCCGGCGCGAAGTTCCGCGGCGAGTTCGAGGAGCGGCTGAAAGCCGTGCTGAACGATCTCTCGAAGCAGGAAGGGCAGGTCATCCTGTTCATCGACGAGCTGCACACCATGGTCGGCGCCGGCAAGGCCGAGGGTGCGATGGACGCCGGCAACATGCTCAAGCCCGCGCTCGCGCGTGGCGAGCTGCACTGCGTCGGCGCGACCACGCTCGACGAGTACCGCAAGTACATCGAGAAAGATGCGGCGCTCGAGCGTCGCTTCCAGAAGGTGTTGGTCGATGAGCCCTCGGTGGAGGACACCATCGCGATCCTGCGCGGGCTTCAGGAGCGCTACGAAGTGCACCACGGTGTCGACATCACCGACCCGGCGATCGTCGCCGCGGCCACGCTCTCGCACCGCTACATCGCCGATCGTCAGCTGCCGGACAAGGCCATCGACCTGATCGACGAGGCCGGGGCCCGCATCCGTATGGAGATCGACTCCAAGCCGGAAGTGCTCGACAAGCTCGAGCGGCGCATCATCCAGCTGAAGATCGAGCAGGTCGCACTGCAGAAAGAGAAGGACGAGGCGACCCGCAAGCGGCTCGCCACGCTCGAGGAGACCTTGGCAGGGCTCGAGCGGGAATACGCCGATCTCGAAGAGATCTGGAAGGGAGAGAAGGCCTCGCTGCAGGGCGCGGCGGCGGTCAAAGACGAGCTCGAGAAGGTGAAGCTCGAGCTCGATGCCGCACGACGCCGTGGCGATCTCAGCAAGATGGCCGAACTGCAGTACGGGCGGATCCCCGAGCTCGAGAAGCGTATCGCTGTGGCGCAGGCCGCCGAATCCACCCCGACGCAACTGGTGCGAAACCAGGTCACCGAAGAGGAGATCGCCGAGGTGGTCTCGAAGTGGACCGGCATCCCCGTCTCGAAGATGCTCGAGGGCGAGAAGGAGAAGCTCTTACGGATGGAGGACGCGCTGTCGCGCCGCGTGGTGGGCCAGGAAGAGGCGGTACGCATCGTCTCGGACGCCATCCGCCGCTCGCGCGCCGGGCTCGCCGATCCGCGCCGTCCGAACGGCTCGTTCCTGTTCCTCGGGCCGACCGGCGTCGGCAAGACCGAGCTCTGCAAGGCGCTCTCTGAGTTCCTGTTCGATACCGACGAGTCGATGGTGCGGATCGACATGTCCGAGTTCATGGAGAAGCACTCCGTCGCGCGGCTGATCGGCGCGCCGCCGGGCTATGTCGGCTATGAAGAGGGCGGCTACCTCACCGAGGCCGTGCGCCGTCGCCCGTACTCGGTGATCCTGCTCGATGAGATCGAGAAAGCGCACCCCGATGTGTTCAATGTCTTGCTGCAGGTGCTCGATGACGGGCGCCTCACCGATGGGCAGGGTCGGACGGTCGATTTCCGCAACACCGTGATCATCATGACCTCGAACCTCGGGTCGCAGGTCATCCAGGAGCACGCGGGCGAGAAGAACTACACCCGCATGAAGTCCGCGGTCATGGAGATCGTCACGCAGAGCTTCCGGCCGGAGTTCATCAACCGCATCGACGATATCGTGGTCTTCCACCCGCTCGGTGCGGCGCAGATCCGTGCCATCGTCGACATCCAGCTCGGCCAGCTGCGTCGTCGGCTCATGGAGCGCAGCATGGACCTCGTGCTCGATGATGCGGCGCGCGACCTTCTGGGCGAGGCTGGCTTCGACCCGGTGTACGGTGCACGCCCCCTCAAGCGCGCGATCCAGCAGCAGATCGAGAACCCGTTGGCGCAGCGTCTGCTCCAGGGTGCCTATGGACCGGGCGACCGCATCCGCGTCGGGGTCGATGAGGACGGTCGCTTGTCTTTCGTGAAGCAGGTGGTCTGAGCGTCGGGGCGCGGGGCAGGAGACCGCGCTGCGGCTATACTCCTGCGATATGCCGTTCTACGAATACCAGTGCCGCCATTGCGGCCACCAGACCGAGGTCTTGCAGAAGATCTCGGCCGCGCCTCTGCGCAAGTGCCCGGCCTGCGGGCGTAACGGGCTCAGCAAGCTCATCTCCGCGCCGGTGTTCCGCCTGAAGGGCGGCGGTTGGTACGAGACCGACTTCAAGGGCGACAAGGACCGCAAGCGCAACCTCGCGGGCGATGAGGCGGCACCCGCCGCGATGGACGACAAGCCGGCCGCGAAGCCGGTGGAGCAGTCCGCCGACAAGTCCGCCGACAAGTCCACCGAGAAGTCCACCGAGAAGTCCACCGAGAAGTCCACCGAAAAGTCCGCCGAGAAGGCGCCGGTCAAAAAGGGCAAGACGGTCGCGAAGCCTGCCCGTAAGCCGGCGCGCAGGGCGCCCGCCAAGGCCAAATGATCCGCACGCCCGCTGCCGTTGACGCGCTCCTCGCGCGTGAGCAGCGGGACTACAGCGCTCGCCGACCACGCTCCGCCGCGCTCGCCACGGCGGCGCAGCGTCATTGGCCGGGCGGGGTGCCGCTGCACTGGATGGCCGACTGGGGCACGCCGTTCCCGCTGTCGGTCGAGGTCGCCGAAGGGGCGACGCTCACCGATTCGGACGGTCTGTCCTATTCGGACTTCTGTCTCGGCGATACCGGCGCGATGTTCGGCCATTCGCCGCCGTCGGTCGCTGCGGCGATCGCAGCCCAAGCCGCGCGCGGCCTGACCTGCATGCTGCCCGATGCGCGTGTCGCAGCGGTCGGCGCTGCGCTCGCGATGCGTTTCGGTCTGCCGCATTGGCAATTGGCGCAGACCGCCAGCGACGCCAACCGCGCGGCGTTGCGTTGGGCGCGTGCGCTCACCGGACGGCCCAAAGTATTGGTGTTCCACGGTGGCTACCACGGCATCGTCGAGGAGACGATGGTGCGCTTGCGCGGTGGCCGGACCGTGCCGCGCGAAGGGGCGGTCGGTCCCGCCTTCGACCCCGCCCTCGCGGCCATCGCGATCGAGTTCAACGACCTCGATGCGCTGCAGGTCGCGCTCGCGGGCGGTGAAGTGGCGGCCGTGATCGCCGAGCCGGTGATGACCAACTGCGGGATGGTGCTGCCTGACCCGGGCTATCACGCCGCCCTGCGCGCGCTGACGCGCCGCCATGGCGTGCTGCTCGTGATCGACGAGACGCATACGCTCTCCTCGGGTCCGGGCGGCTACGCGGGTGAGCATGGGCTCGAGCCTGATCTATGGGTCTGCGGCAAGGCGATCGCCGGGGGTCTGCCTTGCGCGGCCTGGGGCATGAGCGCCGAGGTCGAAGCCCGCCGTGGGGCGTTCCTCGCGCGGCGCGATGACGATGCCCGGCGTGCAGCCGACACCGGGCTCAGCCACGGTCATTCCGGCATGGGGACGACGCTCGCGGGCAACGCGCTCACGATCGCGGCGCTCGAGGCGGCGCTCCGCGATCTGCACACGCCCGACACCCACGCTGCGATGCGCGCCGGTGCCGAGCGTCTGGCGGCGTCGCTGACGGCGCTGTTCGCGGCGCACAGGCTCGACTGGCATGTGTCGCGGGTCGGCGCCCGCGTCGAGTTCGGCTTCGGCCCTGCGCCGCGCAATGGCAGCGAGGCCGAGGCGATCATGGCGCCGACGCTCGAGCGGGCGCTGCGGCTGTGGCTGCTCAACCGCGGATCGCTCGTGACACCGTTCCACAATATGTTGCTCGCGGCACCCTCCCTGCAGCACGCAGCGATCGATCGCTTGTGCGCGGGCATCGACGAGTTCCTGGACGAGGTCCGACCATGACCCTACCCGCAGAGGAGTGGGCGGCGTTCCGCTCGGCTCACCCCGACATCGAAGCGGTGCAGTTGTTCCTGACCGATCCCTCGGGCGTGCCGCGCGGCAAGACGGCGACGCTGCACGAGCTCGAGCGTCTCTACGCCGACGGGAGGCCTGTCGCAGGGTCCATCCTCGGGCTCGACATCACCGGGCGCGATGTCGAGGCGACGGGTCTGGTGTGGGAGACGGGCGATGCCGATCTGCTGTGTCAGCCGGTGGCCGGTACGCTGCGCCCGGCGCCTTGGCTCGCGCGTCCGACGGCGCAGCTGATGCTGTCGATGTACACGCTCGCAGGCGAACCGGCGCCGGCTGATCCGCGGCATGTGCTCGCGCGCGCGGTCGAGCGGCTCCTCGCGCGGGGCCTGCGACCGGTGATGGCGGTGGAACTCGAGTTCTTCTTGCTCGCGCCGTCCGGCGATGCGCCCGCTGGACCGATCGACGCTTATTCTTTGGCACGACTCGAACGAGCGGCGCCCGTGTTCGACGAGGTCTACGCCGTGGCGCGCGCACAAGGGCTGCCGGTCGAGACGCTGATGTCGGAGTACGCGCCCGGTCAGTTCGAGCTCACGCTCGCCCATCGCGACGATGCGCTCCGGGCGGTCGATGAGGCGGTGCTGCTCAAGCGGCTGCTGCGGGGTGTGGCCGCCAAGCATGGCCTGCTCGTCACCTTCATGGCCAAGCCCTTCACACAACACGCGGGCAGCGGCATGCACCTGCATGTCAGTCTGGTCGACGACGGCGGCGTCAACCTGTTCGCCGCGGCGGATCCGGCGGGCAGCCCGCTGCTGCGTCAGGCGCTCGGTGGACTGCACCAGACCATGGCCGAGAGCCTGTTGGTGTTCGCGCCGAACGGGAACTCCTACCGACGGTTCCAGAACGAGAGCTACGCGCCGACCGCGGTCAGTTGGGGCATCAACAACCGCTCGGTGTCGCTGCGCGTCCCCACCGGCCCCCCATCGAGCCGCCACATCGAGCACCGGATCGCTGGGGCAGACGCCAACCCTTACCTGGCCGCCGCCGCGGTCCTTGCGGGTGTGGAGCGAGGGGTCGCCTTGGGGCTCGATCCCGGCCCTCCGGTCACGGGCAACGGCTATGCCGCGCTCGCCCAGACGACCGGCCTGCCGCGGACCTGGCACGAGGCCATCGAGCGCGCGGCCGGGTCGACTTTCCTCGCCGAGGCCCTGGGCGAGGGATTCCTGAAGATCTACCTCGCCATCAAGCGGCAGGAATGTGCGCGCTTCTCGGCGGAGGTGACCGAGCTCGACCGGTCGTGGTACCTGCACTCCGCCTGAGGTAACATCCGCGGCCTTATGCGCAGCCATTATTGCGGACAGATCGACGACGCCCTGCTCGAGCAGACCGTCACGGTAGCCGGTTGGGTACACCGCCGGCGCGACCACGGCGGGGTGATCTTCATCGACCTGCGTGACCGCGACGGATTGGTCCAGGTGGTCTGCGATCCGGACGCGCCGGAGCTGTTCGCGGTCGCCGAGAGCCTGCGTAACGAGTTCGTGGTGAGCATCACGGGTCTGGTGCGCTTGCGTCCCTCCGGGACGGCGAACGCCAACCTCGCGTCGGGCAAGGTCGAGCTGCTCGCGCGGCGGATCGAGCTGCTGAACCGCTCCGAGCCGTTGCCGTTCCAGCTCGATGAGCAGGTCTCCGAAGAGGTGCGCCTCAGATACCGCTACCTCGATCTGCGACGCGATGTCATGGCCCGACGGATGCGTCAGCGTCACGCCATCACCCGCGCCATGCGCAACCATCTCGATGACGCAGGGTTCATCGACATCGAGACGCCGATGCTCACCAAGGCGACCCCGGAGGGTGCCCGCGATTACCTCGTCCCCTCGCGGACCCACGCCGGCAAGTTCTTCGCGCTGCCGCAGTCGCCGCAGATCTTCAAACAACTGTTGATGGTGGCGGGCTTCGATCGCTACTACCAGATCGTGCGCTGCTTCCGCGACGAGGACCTGCGCGCCGATCGCCAGCCCGATTTCACCCAGCTCGACATCGAGACCTCGTTCCTGAACCAGGACGAGATCATGGCGATCATGGAAGGCTTGATCCGCCACATCTTCAAGACCGTGGCCGATGTGTCGCTGCCGGACCCGTTCCCGCGGATGACCTACGCCGAGGCGATGCGCCGCTATGCGAGCGACAAGCCGGACCTGCGCATCCCGCTCGAGCTCGTCGATGTCGCCGATCTCGTCGCAGACTGCGATTTCAAGGTCTTCTCAGGCCCTGCGCGCGACCCGGCGGGGCGCGTGGCGGCGCTGCGCATCCCGGGCGGCAGCAAGCTCACCCGCAAGGAGATCGACGATCACACCGCGTTCGTCGCACGCTACGGCGCGCGTGGACTCGCCTACATCAAGGTCAACGACCCCTCGAAGGGCCGTGACGGTCTGCAGTCGCCGATCATCAAATTCCTCTCCGACGCCGCGGTGGCCGGGATCCTCTCGCGCACGGAGGCCGCCGCCGACGATCTGATCTTCTTCGGTGCGGACACCGCCAAAGTCGTCAACGACGCGCTCGGTGCGTTGCGCTTGAAGCTGGGCCAAGACCTGGGGCTCGTGCGCGGTGACTGGGCGCCGCTGTGGGTCGTCGACTTCCCCATGTTCGAGTACGACGCCGACGACAAGCGTTGGACGGCGATGCACCATCCGTTCACCTCGCCGAAGAACCTGGATGCGGACGCGCTGCGCGCCGATCCGGGCAGCGCGATCGCCAAGGCCTACGACATGGTGCTGAACGGCTCGGAGATCGGTGGTGGCTCCGTGCGCATCCACCGCCAGGACCTTCAGTCCACCGTCTTCGACCTGCTCGGCATCGACGCCGAGGAGGCGCGGCGCAAGTTCGGATTCCTGCTGGATGCGCTCAAGTACGGTGCGCCGCCGCATGGCGGTATCGCCTTCGGTCTCGATCGTCTGGCGATGCTGATGTCAGGTGCCGACAGCATCCGCGATGTCATCGCGTTCCCCAAGACCCAGACGGCAGCTTGTCCGTTGACGGATGCGCCGACCGAGGTCACCGAAAAGCAGCTGCGCGAGCTGCACATCCGCGTCCGCACGCCGCCGCCGGCGAATTAGTCCCAGCGCCGTGCCCTGAGATCGGATCTCCATGTCCGATGCCTCCCGTCCCAAGCTCGTGTTCGTCCATGGTCTTTGGATGACGGGCGCGGAGGCGTTTTCCTTGCGGCGACGGCTCGAACGCGAGCATGGATTCGACACGGAATTGTTCGCCTACCGCACCACACGCGATCCGCTCGAAGCGGTGGCCGAACGGTTGCAGCAACGGGTGTCGGCACTCGCGAGGCAGGGTGCGAAGGGGGTCCACCTCGTTGCACACAGTCTGGGCGGGCTCGTGGTCTTGGCGTGTCTCGAGCAGTTCGACGCCTTGATGCCGCCGGGACGCATCGTGCTGCTCGGCGCGCCCGTCCAAGGCAGTGCGGCTGCGCGGGTCGCCGGTGCCATCGGTGTCGGGCAGTGGTTGATCGGTCCTTCAGCAGCCGAAGCACTCGTGTCGCACCGTCGTCGCGTGGCCCCGGCAAGCCGTGAGGTCGGGACCATCGCCGGGACCCGTCCGATGGGACTCGGACGATGGTTCGCACGTTTCGATGAGCCCAATGACGGCACGGTCGCCGTGTCGGAGACGCAGCTCGAGGGCGCTCGCGACCGATTGGTGTTGCCGGTGAGCCACTTGGGCATGCTCATGTCGCCCCGCGTCGCGGAGGCCTGCGGGCATTTCCTGCGAGAGGGACGTTTTTCTTTGCAGGCCTGAAGGTCGTCCGCTACTGCTTCATCTCGAGCTTCAGGCGCACGGAATTGGCGGTCGGGGCGATGTCCGACGGCGCCCGTAAGAACACGCGCAGCGGGTCGACTTCGCTGCTGCCGAGGAGCACTTCCTGGATGGACTTGGCCCGCCCACGAGCGAGGTCTTGGAGGTCTTCATCGGTGACGGTGATGGTGGCCCGGAGCTCTTTTTCCAGCACGGCGATCGAGGGCTCCACCCGCTCCGTTCGGCTGAGTTTTTTGCCGGTATCGGGGGCGGCCTCTGCAAGCGGGTCGAGCAGCGCGTCGGCGGCACGGCCGGTCTGGGCCCGATAGAACCCCTCGAGCAGTTCCAGGTAGTCCTTGCGCTCCGCGGTGTCCACCGGGCCCTTCGCGAAATCACGCAGGCGTACCTCCCAGCGCGTATCGAGCAGCGCCGGCGCGTCGAGTTCACGGCTGTAGGCGGTCGGGATCTCGAGTTCGAGACCCGGCCGTTCGACGAGCGCCTTGCGGATGCTCGTCAAACGCTCCACCAACGCCGGCTCCAGCGTCGAGCGACCGGGCGCGAACTCCACGAACTGGACCTCCGGGCCGCCGCCGAACAGCGAGGCGATCAGCGTGAAGGGCGCTGTCACGATCTTCACGAGCAGGTTGACGAACATCTTCCAGATGATCGGCCCGATCTTGAACTGCGGATCGTCGATCGTGCCGCTCACCGGCAGGTCGAGCGTGATGTCGCCGTTGCGGTCCTTCAGCAGCGCCACCGCGAGCTTCACCGGCAGCGTGGTCGCGTCTGCGCTCTCGACCTTCTCGCCGAGTTTGAGATCCGAGATGAGGATCTTGTGTTGCGCACGCAGCTTGCGGTCCTCCACCAAGTAGGTCGTATCGATGGAGAGTTTCCCCTTCTCGATCTGATAGCCCATGAACTTGCCGGAGTAGGGGTTGAAGGTGGTGAGCTCGATGTTGCGGAAGTTGGCGGCGAGGTTGGTGTAGGCCTCGGCGGCGAGGTAGTTGACCTCGCCCGTGATCTTCACCGGTGCGTACTTATCGACGGCCGCATCGATGTCCACCTTGGCGCGCGACGCTTCGGCGGACGACAAGCCGGTGATCGAACCGTTGAGCGTCTGCAGCCCGATCGCGAAATCGGGGCGCACCGTGAAATCTTTGAAGTTGGCCGATCCGCCCTTGAGGTTGACGCGACCGATATCCACCCGAAGATCGTCGACCTGTTCCTGGTCCGCCAGATGGCCGGAGGCGGCGGCTCTCGTCCGGGCGGCGGCCTTGGCGCGCGCCTCCGCCTCCGCGCTCTCGCCGCCTGAGGCCAGCACATCGCCGATGTTGGTGGTGCCGTCGGCGTTGATCACGAGGTCGATGAACGGCGCGTCGGCGTCGACGCTGCGTATGCTCAGCCGACGCGCGGCACCCGCGTAATCGATATCGTTGAACTGCAGTGTGCGCCAGCGCAGGAAGGTGCGTTTGACCAAGCGGTCGCGCGCGACCAGGTTGCGCACCGTACCGTCGCCTTTGAAGGACAGCGCCGGCTCTCGGTCGCCACCCGGACTTGCATAGACCAGGGTTCCGCGGGCGTCGACGGTGCCGCCGCGCAGGTTCAGGCGCACGACATCGGCGTAGTACGGCTCGAAATCCGTGAGCAGGAGACCGGAGAGCGCGAGCTTCGCGCGTGTCTCGAGCGTGTCGGGCTTGAGCGTCCCGTTCGCCTCGAGACGGGCCTTGCCGTTGATGCCGAGCGTGGATTCGAAATCGACCTTCGCCTCGGGCTGCGTCGACCAACCACGCGCAGTGAGCGAGATCGGCGCGACCGTGATACGCGCGGGGAACGCGAGCCGTCTATCTTCGAAGTCGAGCCGCGCCTGCTCGACGGTCAACACCGGCAGCATCAATGTCCAGGGGGACTCGGGGGATGCAGGCGCTGGGGGCGATTCCGCGGCGGGTGGGCCGGACAGGGCGTCGAGAGAGAGCCCCGAGGCGTCCATCCAAGCCCGGACCTGCGTGTCACGCACTTCGATGCGGCCGAGGTCGACGCGCTGGGCGCCAAGATCCACCGACGCACCGCGCAGGCTCAGCCGGCCGATGATCACATCGGGTTGGGTGCGGCCGATCGCCGCCATCGCGAGCTGCGCCACATCGAGCGTATCGAGGGTGATGCGCCCGGAGAGCGGTGTCGTCGCTGCGGTGACATCGTATTGGCCGCCCAGGCCGATCGTCCCGGACTGCAGCACCACGGGCAGGGAGTCGTGCAACATGTCATCGACGGTCGACGCGCGCAGTTGCGTGACGGAGAAGCGCCCCTGCGCGGTGAACGGCTTCAACCCGAACCGACCGTCCCAGCGCAGCCGTTCACCCGCCTGTGACACCGCGTCCACCACATAGGCATTGCCTGAGCCGACGCGCGTGCTGAAATCGGTCAGCGTCAGCGAGACCGGCTTCAGTTGGGCTCGCACCAGCCGTTGCCGCGAGCGGTCTTCGTACTGCGCCTCGCCGCCCTGCATCGTGAAGCGCGCGATGTAGATCGGCAGACCTTCAGTATCGGCCTCGGGCTTGGCCTCCGGATCGTCGGGCGGTATGAGCCCGGCGAGATTGATCGAGCGGTCGTTGCGGATCACGGCCGCCACATAGGGTTTGTCGAGGGTGATGTCCTCGAACACCGGTCCGCGCTTCCAGATCGAGGCGATCGAAAGGTCGATCGCGAGACGCTCGAAGCCGACGATGCGCTCGCCGGAAGGCTCGGAGATCGACAGCGCCGCGATGCTGCCGCTCAGCGTGAACGGGTTGATCTTCACCTCGCCGATGGCGGGGATCTTGCGCAGATCTTCGGTGACGAAGCGCGCGAACTCTGCGCGGACGAAGCGCGGTGCCCACCAGAACCCCGCAAGCGCGTACGCGCCGACGAGTGTGGCGATCACAACGATCGGTACCCAGATTTTCTTCGGTATCCGCATCGACCCTCAGCGGAGGAGCTTTCTCAGATCGTACACTTTAGCAAGGGCATCGCGTGGGCTGAGGGTATCCGGATCGATGTTGCGCAAGGCGGATAGCACTGCGTCAGCGACCGGGTCAGCGACGGGGTCGGCGACTGGGTCAGCGACGGGGGCGGCGATCGGGGCGGCGAGGTCCAAGCGGCCCTGCGCGGCGACGCCGAGCGATGCGCCGGTGCCCGCGGCGCCTTGGGCGGTCTCGAGGGTGGCGAGCGTGCGGCGCGCCTCGATGAGCACCTCGCGAGGGACCCCGGCGAGCTGGGCGACCGCGAGGCCATAGCTGCGGCTGGCCGGTCCGGGTCTCA
>CALGVD010000030.1 GCA_937920275.1 uncultured Pseudomonadota bacterium | reverse complement strand
CGCTCCCCTACGCCCCCGTCCTCTCCTTCTTCGCCTCCGCCTCGATGCGGCGGTTGATGTTCCACTGCTGAGCGACCGAGAGCAGGGTGTTGGCCACCCAGTAGAGCACGAGACCCGCGGGGAAGAACGCGAAGGTGACGCTCATCACGAGCGGCAGGATCATGAACACCTTGGCCTGGATGGGATCCGGCGGCGTCGGATTGAGCTTGGTCTGCACGAACATGGCGCCGGCCATGATCAGCGGCAGCACATAGAACGGATCCTTCGCGGAGAGGTCCTGGATCCAGCCCAAGAACGGGGCTTGGCGCATCTCGACGCTCTCGAGCAGCACCCAATAGAACGCGAAGAACACCGGCATCTGGATCAGGATCGGTAGGCAGCCCGCGACCGGGTTGATCTTCTCGCGCTTGTAGAGATCCATCATCGCGCGGCCGAGCTTCTCGCGGTCGTCCTTGAAGGTCTCCTGCAGGTTCTTGATGCGCGGGCCGAGCACCCGCATCTTGGCCATCGACTTGCCGCTCGACTCCGACAGCGGATAGAACACGAGCTTCAGGAGGAAGGTCACGATGACGATCGCCCAGCCCCAGTTGCCGACGATCGAGTGCGCCTTCTCGAGCATCCAGAAGAGCGGCTTCGCGAGCAAGGTCAAGATGCCGTAGTCGGCGACGAGATCGAGCCGCGGCCCGGTGGTCTCGAGTTGCGACTGCAGTTTAGGGCCGACGAAGAGGGTTTCTTTGAAGGTCGCACCGCCCTGCGGCGCCACCGTGGTCGCGGGGCCGGCAACCGAGAGCAGGTACTGATCGTCTTGGGTCTGCAGGCTGTAGCGGTAGGACTTGCCGGCCTCGGGCACGACGGCGGTCGTGAAGTGGTGCTGCATGCCCGCGATCCAACCGTCCGTGATGTCGCGCGCGAGGGCGCGGTCTTCGGCGTCGGTGCGGTCGAGCTTCTGGTACTTGAGGCCGTCGTAGTACGCGGGGCCTTGGAAGGCGTAGCTCTCGACCGAGAACATGCTGCGCTCGACAGGCGGGTCGTCGCGCAGGAGCTGCGCGTAGGACGCGGCGGTCCACGGCGCTGTGCCGCGGTTCTCGACATCGTATTGCAGGTCGATGCGGTACTGCCCGAGGCGCAGCACGAAGGTCTTGGTGACGGTGACGCCGGTCGCGGGGTCGCTCCAGGTGAGCGGCACGCGCAGTTCGTCGCCGCTGCTGCCGGCGGCCAAAGAATAGGCCGCCTGCGGCGCACTGAAGAGCGCGAGGTGCGTGGGGCGGGCGCCGCCCGCGCCGGCGTCGCTGAG
>CALGVD010000029.1 GCA_937920275.1 uncultured Pseudomonadota bacterium | reverse complement strand
TTTGACGGCGGGACGCGCAAGGCAGGGCCGCTGCTTGGCGACAGCACGCTGCTCGGCGTGGAGTCGAGGATGCGCCGCGACATCACGGGGGTCATCCAACCCCTTCCGGGATCGCCGTCGACGCTGAGCGCGATCGGCATCGGATTCGGCGTCGACGGTAGGCTGGTGATCAACGACGCTAGGCTGACGGCAGCGCTGCAGTCGGATGCGGCAGGTGTCGCCAAGGTGCTTGCCGGGGAGGGCGGTATCGCCAAGCGGCTCTACGACACGATCGAAGGGGCGATCGGCCTGGGTGGACAGGTGGTCGGACGCACGGACTCCCTTCAGACCCAGCGGCGCGACCTGCAAAAACAGCGGGAGGCCCTCGAGGTGAGGATGCAATTGGTCGAGGCCAGCTATCGGCGGCAGTTCGGCGCGCTGGATGCGATGCTGACCGACATGCAAGCCACGGGGCGGTACTTGGCGGGCGCGTTGAAGTGACGCGTCTGCGGCGCTCAAGGCGGGGCATCGACTGCCGATAAAGGGGGTGAGGGCGCAGTGCCCGTACGACGAGGTCGCCATGTCACCTGCCTTGCAAGGAAAAGTGTCCGCTTATCAGTCGGTCGCCGCCCATGGTGGCGTCGCCGCGGCAGACCCTCACCAACTGATCATGCTGCTGCTCGACGGAGCACTCGCGAGGATCGTGCAGGCGCAAGCTTGCAACGCGCGAGCACAACGCCACGAGCGTAACCGGCACCTCGAGCGTGCGGTGGCCATCGTCAGTGAGCTGCGGGCCAGTCTCGACTTGTCGCGAGGCCCGTTGGCCCGCAATCTTGATGATCTGTACGAGTTCGTCAGTCGTCAGTTGCTGCTCGGCCAGTTGGCCAGCGAGGTCAAACCGCTCGAGAGTTCTGCATCGATCCTGCATGAGATCCGGGCAGCCTGGTCGGCGTTGCAGCCCATGCAACAGGCCCAGCGTCGGCAGGCCTCCCTAAAAGGTTCCTGAGATAACCCTGCCGATAGTCATTTATTAGTTCCGATTCGGATATATATGTCCGGTTTCTGAGTCCCCGTGCGTTATAAAGCCCCGTCACTTACAGGGGAGGGGATGTGAAGCGATCGGGCGACCGCAATCCGGCGTCATCGGCTCGTACGGCTTTTGCCGTCGATGAGCCGCTGTCGGTCCGATACCCGAGCGGTCCCTCCGCAGCCATACGGCAAGTGGTGACCCTGATCCGCAAAGTGGCCTCCCACGACTCGAATGTCCTGGTGCTCGGTGAATCCGGGACCGGCAAGGAAGTCGTCGCCCGCGCCGTCCACGAATCGAGCCCACGCCGTCGCGGTGCGTTTGTCGCGGTGAACTGCGGTGCGATACCCGCCGAGTTGATGGAAAGTGAGCTGTTCGGACATGAGAAGGGTGCGTTCACGGGAGCGTACGCGTCACGGCGGGGGCGTTTCGAGATCGCCGAAGGCGGGACTTTGTTCCTGGATGAGATCGGCGACATGAGCCCCCCGATGCAGGTGAAGTTGCTGCGCGTGCTGCAGGAGCGGGTCTTCGAGCGTGTGGGCAACCACCAACCGATCCGTTGCGATGTCCGGATCATCGCCGCCACACACCGGAACATCGAGGAGGCCATCGAGCAGGGCCAGTTCCGCGGAGACCTTTTCTATCGCTTGAATGTCTTCCCCATCGAGATGCCGAGCCTCCGCGAGCGAGCGGATGACCTCGAGACTTTGGTGCACGAGTTTGCCTTGGCCAACGTCCGGTCTGGAAGGCCGATGCTGGAGTTCTCGCCATCGGCGATGCAAGCGCTGCGCGCCTATCGTTGGCCGGGGAATGTCCGTGAACTCGGCAACCTCGTCGAACGCCTGAGTGTGCTCAACGGCGAACAGCGGGTCGAGGTCATGGACCTGCCGCCAAGGTACCGAGAGGGGTTCAGTGACCCCAAGTCACCGCTCGTACCTGAGATCGTGGCCTGTCCGGAGGCAGTCAACCACGAGGTCGTCTCCGAGACCGTCTCCGAGGTCGTCTCCGAGGCGGTGCTCGAGCGGACGGTCATCCAGAGAAGCCTGCGGGAGGCGTTGGCGGAGCGTCTTGAGAGCCAGCGTGTCATCGCATACACCCCCGCCGACCCTGCGGGTCAGTTCGACGACAGCGCCGAACCCGACTCGGAAGGCCTCCCGGCCGATGGCGTCGATCTTCGGGCGCACTTGTACGCCATCGAGCATCGTTTGATCTCCGAGGCATTGGAGCGCTCAGGCGGAACGGTCGCCCATGCGGCGCGGCTTCTAAGCCTCCGGCGGACCACCCTGGTGGAAAAGCTCCGCAAGTTCGGCATGGCGGAATCCGAGAGCTGCTAAGGCTGACGGTTCCTTGACGGACGCAGGACGGTACCTGCCCGGCATGCTTCTTGCTACTCCTAGGTCAAGCGCCCCCCGTCAAGGGTCGGCGATGCTTAGGAGACTTCATTTTGCGCAACTTTGATTCTTGCCTACGGCTCACTCAAAGCTGGATTGAGGGGTTCCCCTCATGAGCCAGATGGAGATCGATCGCGTCGTCACGCAGATGCGCGCTTTACGAGTGCAAGTGAGCGGTCCGACTGCGCAGGCTGTTCGACCCGGAGATCTTGGCGCGTTGTTGCCCGGTCCCGCGGGGATCGGGGGATCTGCGGCGCCTGGCTCCACCAGCGCGGTGAGTTTCGCATCGGTGCTGCGCAACGGTCTCGAGCGGATCAACGAGACGCAGGCCCAGTCGAGCGCCTCCCAGCGCGCTTTCGAGCGCGGTGACCCCGGGATGGATCTGCCGCAGGTGATGATCGACATGCAGAAGGCGAGCATCGCCTTCCGCGGCGCGGTGGAAGTGCGTAATCGCATGATTTCCGCCTATCAAGAAATCATGAACATGCCGGTCTGACGGCACGGAGATTCGAATGGCCACGCAGGCAGCGGGCGCTGACGCCCTTTCCAGTCTCGGGGCCGGCTTCAAGCCGGTCATGATGCTTGTCGGTCTGGCGGCAGCAGTCGCCGCGGGTGTCGGCATCATGCTCTGGTCGCAGGGGCCCACCTATGGGCTGCTGTACTCCAATCTCGCCGATGAGGATGCGGCGGCGATCACCCAATCTTTGTCCTCCGCAGGGATCAAATATCGGATGGAGAACGGTACCGGCGGCATCTCGGTGCCGGTCGAGAGGATCAATGAGGCGCGGATGATGCTGGCGGGCCAGGGGGTATTGCAGTCCGGTGGTTTCGCGAGCCTCTCGAAAGAAGGGGGTCTGGGTGTCTCACAGTTCATGGAGACTGCTCGGTACCAGCACGCGCTCGAGCAGGAGCTCGCACGGACCATTTCGAGCCTCCAACAGGTCGCCGCTGCGCGGGTCCACATCGCCGTGGCGCGGAATTCGACCTTCGTAAGAGACCGCAGTCCCGGCAGTGCCAGCGTCTTCCTGCAGATGAAGCCCGGTCGAAGGCTCGCCTCGGAGCAGGTCACGGCGATCGTGAACCTGGTGGCTTCAAGCCTGCCCGATATCGATGCTTCGCAGGTCACGGTGGTGGACCAGCAAGGACGGTTATTGTCATCGCCGCAGGGCCAAGATGAGTTCGCAGCGCGTGACCAACAGCTTGAGTTCGCGCGACAGTTCGAGGAAAGCTACTCGCAGCGTGTCGAGGCATTGATCGCACCGCTCGTCGGTGTCGGACGGGTCCGGGCGGAGGTCAGTGCGCAGTTTGACATGAGCGCGGTCGAGGAAGCCCGCGAACAGTATTCACCTGACAGCCAGATCGTGAGAAGCGAACAGGTCTCTGAGGATCGTCGTGCCGGGGGTGGCGGGGCAGGTGGCGTTCCGGGGTCGTTGAGCAACCAGCCGCAGGGCCGTGCGCCGAATGCTGCGCCGGCGGGTGAGTCCAAGCAGGACGGCTCCACGCAGAGCACCCGCAACTACGAGATCGATCGCACCATAGCCTATACCCGGCAGCCTTCCGGACGCTTGAAGCGGATCTCGGTCGCGGTGCTCGTCGACAACGTGCAGGTCAAGGACAAGGACGGCAAGTTGACCGAGGTCGCCCTGACCCCGGAACAGATCACCCGAGTCACGACGCTGGTGAAGGATGCCGTGGGTTTCGATGAGGAACGCGGCGACAGCGTCAATGTGATCAACAGTGCGTGGAGCGGTGACCCGCGGGTCGCAGCAGGTGAACTCGAGTCCCTGCCGTTATGGGAGCAGCCGTGGGCGCGGGATGCCGCCAAGATGCTGATCGGACTCATCGTGCTGCTGGCACTCGTGTTCACGGTGCTGCGACCGCTCGCCCGGCAGTTCGCCGGCGCACTGGCCGCCTCGTCACCGTTGCCTTCCCCTCTGGCATTACCGGGTGTCTCCTCTGCAGACAGCGGGTTCCCGCCGATGTCCGACGGCGCCGGACGGGCGACCATGGCCTCCGCCGGCTACGCGTCAGGAGAAGGGAACATGTCGGCGACAGCCTATGAGGATCAGATCGCGCAGGCACGCGCCTTGGTCGGAGAGGATCCGGCGCGGGTTGCACAGGTCGTGAAGAAGTGGGTGTCGACCAATGGTTGATGCACTCAGGGACGACTCATCCAGGAGCGGTGTCGATCGGGCCGCCATCTTCCTGCTGACGCTCGGTGAGAAAGAGGCTGCAGAAGTCCTGCGACACATGAGTGCACAGGATGTGCAGCGGGTCGGCACCGCGATGACGCAGATCATCGATGTCACCCGTGATGAGATCAGTGAGGTCGTCGGAAGCTTCGTGGTCGAGGCTGATCGTCACACCTCGCTAGGCGCCGGAACGACCGACTTCGTCCGTAAAGCGCTGATCAATGCATTGGGTGAGGACCAGGCTTCTGGCGTGCTCGATCAGATCCAGCTCGGACGCGCGAGCAAGGGTCTCGAGGCGCTCAAGTGGATGGAGCCGCGGACTGTGGTCGACCTCATCCGCAACGAGCACCCACAGATCATCGCTTTGGTCTTGTCGTACCTCGAGCCCGAGAAGACCGGGAAGATCCTCGCGCTGCTGCCGGAGCCCACCCACGGCGATCTGATGTTGCGGATCGCGACGTTGGACGGCGTTCAACCTGCAGCCCTGCAAGAGCTTCATCATGTCATGGAGCGTCAGTTTCAAGGTTCGGGTGGCGTCCAAGCTGCCGGGTCCGGCGGACCCAAAGCCGTCGCAGAGATATTGAACTCGCTCGGTCCGAAGGCCCAATCGGCGCTCATCAATCAGATCTCCGTGGCCGACGAAGTGATGGGCACGACGATACAGGACCTGATGTACACCTTCGACGATCTGATCGGTCTTGAGGATCGGGCGATGCAGGAATTGCTGCGACAGGTCCCGACCGACATGCTGCTGATCGCGCTCAAGGCGACCGACGACGCATTGAAAGAGAAGATCTTCAAGAACATGTCACAGCGTGCCGCTGAGACCCTACGCGATGATCTTGAGGCGCGCGGTCCGGTCCGTCTGGTCGAGGTCGAGGCGGCGCAGAAGGAGATCACCGGCACGGCGAGACGCCTCGCGGAAGAGGGCACGATAACCCTCGGGCCCGCAGCGGGTGATGACTATGTCTGACACCCGTGGTCGCAGCAACGAAGATCCGCCGCTTGTCCGGCGTCGTGATCTCCTCGGGGAAGGCGCATCTTGGACGCCCCCTGCGGTGGTCGGTCCGCTGATCACTTTCCGCGGCAAGCAAGCCTCAGCGTCTGCACTGGACGATGAGGAACGCGCTGCCCGCGAAGCAGGCTTTCAAAGAGGCCGAAGTGAGGGACTTGCGGCCGCCGCGATGGAGGTCGCCCAGCGACTGGCTGACTTGGATGCGCGTCGGCAGCTCCTTGATGGGTTGGTGCAGCAGATCGCCGCCCCCCTCGAGCGGTACGATGACGAGACCGCCGCGGAGATGGCGAATCTCGCGCTTGTCGTCGGTGCCCAGCTCGCACGGCGTGAACTGTCGATCGATCCACGACAGGTGTTGAGCATCATCCGGGAGTGCATCGATTCTTTGCCGAGCGCGGTACGCGTGGTGCGCATCCGACTCGCTCCTGCCGATGCCTCTGTACTTCGGGAGAGTCTGCATCCGGATAGCGAGCCGTGTGAAGTCCAGGTCGTGGCAGACCCAAGGATCACGCGAGGCGGCTGCGTCGTCGAGGCGGACGCCTCGCGGATCGATGCGCAGTTCGAGAGCCGGGTTGCGGCAGCAGTCGCCACCGTCTTGGGGGAGCAGCCGATCGATCGATCGGCAGGTCAGATATGAGTGCTGTTGTGGCCCGTTTCAGTCGACGACTGCGGGATTACGCAGGGCGTGCCGCCGTGCTTCCCATGTCACCTGTCGAGGGACGCTTGACGCGATTGGTCGGTCTTGCGCTCGAGGCTCGAGGTTGTCATGCGGCCGTGGGCGATCGCTGTCTGTTGTTGTCCGGAAGTGGTGTACGGACCGAGGCCGAGGTCGTCGGGTTCTCCGGTGACAGGTTGCTGCTGATGCCGACGGGGCGAGCCGATGGACTTGAACCCGACACCCGGGTGATCCCGTTCCGCCGCGCCGGCACGGTGCAGGTCGGCGATGCGCTTCTAGGGCGGATCGTCGATGGCGCAGGTGCGCCGCTCGACGGTCTCGGTCCCATAGAGAGCAGCACACAACGCCGATTGTCGGGAGTGGACATCAACCCCCTCGAGCGGGAGCCGATCAGTGAACCGCTGGATGTGGGGGTGCGTGCGATCAACGCCGTACTGAGCGTCGGTCGCGGGCAACGGGTCGGTCTGTTCGCGGGCAGCGGCGTAGGCAAAAGTGTGCTGCTCGGCATGATGGCGCGACACACCTCGGCGGACATCATCGTGGTCGGTCTGATCGGTGAGCGTGGCCGCGAGGTCAAGGAGTTCGTCGAGCGTATCCTCGGACCCGCAGATCGCTCGCGCGCAGTCGTGGTCGCTGCACCTGCGGACGCACCACCGCTGCTGCGCCTGCAGGGCGCCTGGCTTGCGACTGCGATCGCCGAACATTTCCGTGACCAGGGTCGCTCAGTCCTTCTGTTGATGGACTCCTTGACGCGTTTCGCCCAAGCGCAGCGAGAGATCGGGCTTGCCGTCGGCGAGGCGCCGGCCACCAAGGGCTATCCGCCGTCGGTGTTCGCCCGATTGCCGCAATTGGTGGAGCGCGCAGGCAATGGCAGGGCGGGCGGCGGATCCATCACGGCGTTCTACACCGTGCTCACCGAGGGCGACGACCAGCAGGATCCGATCGCCGATTCGGCCCGGGCGATCCTGGACGGGCACATCGTGCTCTCGCGTCGTTTGGCCGAGTCGGGACACTATCCGGCCATCGACATCGAGGCCTCCATCAGTCGTGTGATGAACGATATCGTCTCGGTCGATCAATCGGAGACCGCCCGAGACCTTCGTGAGCTGATTTCGACGTTCAACCAGTCGCGTGAGCTCGTGAACCTCGGGGCTTGGAAGCCGGGCGCCAATCCCGTTCTCGATCGTGCCGTGGCCTTGTGGCCGCGCATCCAACATCTGCTCGCCCAACGGCCCGGTGAGCGGGCGGGATTTGCGGACAGCGTCACAGATATGCAGCGTCTGCTGAGTGAGACTTGAGTCGGTATCAGGAGCGATGAATGAAGCGTGAACAGCGTATCGACGGATATCGGTGCAGCCTAGAGGGCGCGGAGCGCGAACGGGCTGGACGGGCCCGGTTGGCGGATCAGCGTGCCCGCGAGGCTCGGACGAAACTGAATGATCTCGACCACTACCGGGCCGAGTACCTGCAGGGGCTCGGCAAGCGTGTCGCTGTCGGGATGAGCGGTCCGGCGCTGCGTGACTACCACGTGTTCCTCGGGAGACTTGATGAAGCCATCGTCCAGCAGCGACAGGCGATCGTCCGTTGCGATATCGAGCGCGACGATGACCAGCGCCGGTGGCGGGAGATCGCCGTCCAATTGAAGGCGGTCTCGGCGGTCATCGATCGCTGGCGCGTCGAGGAACGCGTCATCGAGGGTCGTACCGAGCAGCGTGAGATCGACGAAAGGGCGCTTCGGCAGCACCATGCGCTGCCCATGGAGGTTTAGGTGATGATGCCGAAGAGTTTGAAGAGCACCGACCGGTTGCTCGAGCCGCAGCCCTTGCGCGTCCATACCGGCGGCGAGGTCGCCAGCTTATCGTCCGAGGCTGACCCGCTCGGTGTGTCTGCTGAGCCAGGTACTACTTCGCTCCGTGCATCTTTCGCGACTTTGATGTCTATGCAGGACCTGGGTGACGAGACGATCGGTACAGCGGCTACCCCTTCGGTGCTGACTCCGCCGGTCAACCCTGACCTCCCACCAGTGGGTGAGATCGCTGCAGATCGACTGACCGTGGGGTCGCCCATCGATCCCGCGGAGTTGAACCGATCGGCTGTCGAGACCCAAGCGGCCTCTGAGACGGGTCTCGCACCCGCGTGGCCTGCCCCTGGGGTGGCATTCGATCTGCCCATTTTTTTGCGGGTCCTTCCCGGTTCGGGGCCGGCGGTGGCGGTCGCGGCTGCGCGAGACCCCGCGATGGCCGATGCGGTGCGCCGTCTTCCCGAGAACCTCGCACGGGCCGGAGTGCGCACGGTCGCCAAGCAGGAAGGAGTCTCAGATTTACCGGATTTCCTGGTGGCCGCCAAGGCACCGACCGAGGCGGTATCCCCATCCCAAGGGATGATCGCTGCCGCCCCGTCCTCCGAGCGACCCACCGTACGCGACCCAGCGGCCGCGGTACGGCGGGGTATCGTCGCGATGTCCGGTGCAGAGCCTGTGGTGCTGCAACGCAAGACTTTCGATGTCGGGAGTCGCCTCGACCCAGCAGGATCGCTGGACGGCGCGACAAAGTCGCCGCATAAAGGCGTGGCGGTGGACGTTACGACACCTAACCGTTCCCCCGCCGAGGTCAAACCTGCCGCGTTGAAGGCGCTGACGATGTCCCCAGCTCATCGGGCTCTACAGGATTCGATCGGCGCCGCCACCCCCGCGCGCCAGAGTGTCGGCGAACGGACGGATCGTCCCACCCGTCCAGTGGAGGTCCCCGCCGCTGTTCTAACGGTGGGCGGGCCGATGATCGCCGAGCCGCCGATGTTGCCGGTCGGTCTGTCTGCCGGTGCTCCCGAGGGCGCGGTCCTCGACGGGACGGCGGCGTTGCGTCAACCGGTCGGCACCGAGGCGTGGCAAGACGAGTTGAGCGCGCAGTTATCCGTCATGGCGGAGCAGGGCGAGCGCTCCGAGGCCGTCATGAAATTGGCGCCCGCGGAGTTGGGTGAACTCGAGATTCGGATCGAGGTACGCGGCTCTGAGGCAACGCTGCAGTTTGGGGCCGCCAGCCTCGAAACCCGTCAGGCCTTGGAACTGGCGCAATCTCGTCTCAGAGAGATGATGGCATCGGAAGGAATCGAGGTTTCCGAATACAATATATTCAGTGACTTATCACATAAACATGAGAACGAACCGAGATCATCGAAGGAACAGTCCTCACCTAACTCGGTCAGTCAGCGGATCTCATTGGGTGTGGCTGCGGAACTGCAGGATGCCTCGGGTGTTCGACGCCCTGTCGGCATGGTGGATCTCTACGCATGAGCTGATTTGACACTGGCATGAACCTTGCTTCTATCGCCTGTCCACCACAGGTTCGATCGGAGCAAGCATGGCAACCAAACCCGCAGCCGCAGCACCCCCAACGGGCAGTGCGGCGGTCACTGACGAGACAGCGCCTAAATCGCGCAAGAAGCTGCTCCTGTCGATCTTCGCACTCGTCGTCCTGGTGGCCGGTGCCGCGGGCGGTTGGTATTTCTGGCAAGCATCGCAGGCCGACGCTGCCCCCGCGAAAAAAGCGCCACCACAGACACCGCTGCTCTTCCTAGCGCTCGAGCCGCCCTTCGTCGCGAACTTCGAGGAGGGTCAAGCTGCGCGGTTCCTCCAGATCGATGTGAGAGTGGCCAGCCGCTCGGTCGAGACGATCGACTTGATCCGCGCCAACGAGCCCCTGGTCCGAAACGACCTGCTGATGCTCTACGGCGCGCAGGACGCTGCCGCACTCGGCAGTCGCGAGGGGAAAGAGAAACTGCGTGCGGAGTCGCTCGAGACCATCCGCCGGATCGTCAAGGATCTGCAAGGTGATCCCAAGGCGGTCGAGTCCGTGCTCTTCGCCAGCTTCGTGATGCAGTGAGGGACAGGTGATGGCCAGCGAACCAGTCCTGAACCAAGACGAGGTCGATGCGCTGCTGACCGGCATGAGCGAAGGGCGGGTGAGCACTGATGGCGCTGCGGCGCGCGGTGAGGTGCGCCGCTACGAGCTCGGTCATGAAGCCCGTGTCGTCCGCGGTCGTCTGCCGACGCTCGAACTGATCCACCAACGCTTCGGTCCGTTGTATCGCACCAGCCTCAGCAGCGTCCTGCGACGCCCGGTCGGCCTTTCAGTGGTGTCGTCGCGCACCATGAGGTTCGCCGACTATCTCGCCTCGCTACCGATGCCGAGCAGCATCAATGTACTCGGTCTTACCCCATTGCACGGGCTGGCCCTTCTCGTCCTGCCGCCCGGCCTCGTCAGCGCGATCGTCGAGAACTTCTTCGGCGGCAAGGGACGCATCGCCCGGATCGAGAACCGTGAGTTCACACCCGTCGAAGATCGTCTGGTCGGGATTCTGCGCGATGCCGCCTGTGCTGATCTGGCCACTGCGTGGTCGAAGGTGAGCCCGCTCAAGATCGAATGCGTGGCGAGCGAATGCAACCCGCAGTTCGCCAATGTGCTGTCGGCCAACGAGGCGTTGCTGGTCACCGACTTCGAGATCGATATCGATGGCGTGGGCAATTGCATGCAGATCGTGGTGCCGTTCGCCACGGTCGAACCGTTGCGCGAGATCCTGAGCGCGAGCGTGCAAGACCAACGGCCGCAGGACGCCGAGCGTTGGATCAGCAGCCTCCGTGAGGAGATCGAGGACGCCGAGGTGGAACTCACCACGGTGGTCGGTCGCTCACAGGTCCGACTGTCGGAACTTCTGGACTTCCGACCTGGCGACATCATCCCCTGTGATTTCACGGGTCGCGTGACCGTCTTTGCTGAAGATGTGCCGGTGCTGCGAGGTCAGTTCGGCGTATCGCGCGGACAACAGTCCGTGAAGGTCGAGGAACGGCTGTTGCGCGGCCGCTCGATCGACCCCTCGTCCTCTCCCACCCGAAATTGATACCGGAGCCGCCATGAACCAGACGCCTGACAACACGGGTGCCGACCTAGCATCCTTCGAACGACTGTCCGCCGACCCGGTACCGTCAGACGCAGCGAGTCACCCCGCCGCAGGCGACGTCAATCTCGAGGTCATCCTCGAGGTGCCCGTGACGCTGTCGATGGAGGTCGGTCGCACCCGGATCCCGATCCGGAACCTTCTGCAGCTCAATCAGGGCTCAGTCGTGGAACTCGACCGCGCCGCCGGGGAACTCCTCGATGTCTTCGTCAATGGGACATTGGTCGCGCACGGTGAGGTGGTCGTGGTCAACGACAAGTTCGGTATCCGTCTCACCGATGTCGTGAGTCCGGCTGAACGGATCCGAAAGCTGAAATGAGACCGCCCTTGAAGACCCTCAATGCCGGAGTTCTCGCGGCCATTGGGACCGTTGCGATGTGGAGCGCACCCAGCGTCACGAGTGCGGGTGGTGCGCGATTCGGGGCGCCCTCCGTCGCGTCTGTCAGGGAGCCTCTCAACTCCGGCAGCGGTGCTCTGCAGGTGTTGCTATCGCTTGCATTGGTGGTCGGGGCGATCCTGTTGCTCGGTTGGCTGGCCCGCCGGTTGCGCGTCCTGCCGCGTGGACGGGGCGGTGCGTTGCGGGTCGTGGACGAAGTGGCCCTCGGCTCGAAGGAGCGGGCCGTGATCATCGAGGTGGACGGAGCCCGCTTGGTCTTGGGTGTCGGTGACGGGAGGGTGGTGATGCTGCACAAGAGCGACCCATCGGTCGCGTCCAGCGTGTCGTCTTCCGCGCTCGATCAGGTGCCCGCCACGCCGTTGCCCTATCGGTTCGCCGAATTGCTGGGCAAGGGGTTCGGGCGATGAGCATCCACAGACGGCTGCTGGCGTTGGTCTTCGCGGCGCTCGCGTGGGCGATCGCGCCCGATCTTGCGCAAGCGGCAGAACAAGGCATCAGCATCGGGTTGCCGGCGATGACTGTGAAGCAGGCGAGCAGCGGCGGACAGACCTACAGCCTGACGCTGCAGGTGCTGTTGTTGATGACCGCCCTGACACTGCTGCCCGCCGTCGTCCTGATGATGACGGCGTTCACGCGCATCATCATCGTGCTGGGGATCCTGCGGCAGGCGATCGGTGCCGGGCAGACCCCGCCCAACCAGGTATTGCTCGGTCTCGCGCTGTTCCTGACCTTCTTCGTGATGGCGCCGACCTTCGAGCGCATCAACACCGAGGCCATCGTCCCGTATTCGAACGGCAGCATCGACACTGTCGCGGCGCTCGACCGTGCCGTCATCCCCCTCAAGGCGTTCATGCTGGAGCAGACCCGCGAGGCTGATATCGCGACCTTCGTCGGGATCTCAGGTGGGCAGGGCTTCAATTCGCCCGCCGACGTCCCGTTATCGATCCTTGTCCCGGCATTCGTCACCAGCGAGCTCAAGACGGCGTTCCTGATCGGATTCCTGCTCTTCATTCCGTTCGTGATCATCGATCTTGTGGTGGCGAGCGTACTCATGTCGATGGGCATGATGATGCTTTCGCCGGTCCTGATCTCGCTACCCTTCAAATTGATGCTGTTCGTGCTCGTCGATGGCTGGACGCTGGTGATGGGTACCTTGGCGGGGAGCTTCATCCGATGACCCCGGAGGCGCTCATGCAGCTCGGCAGCGGGGCGCTCGGCACGATGCTGCTGCTCGCGATGCCGTTGCTGCTCACGGCGCTAGGGATCGGGCTGCTGGTCGGCGTGTTCCAGGCGGCGACCCAGATCAACGAGATGACGCTCTCTTTCATCCCCAAATTGATCGGTATGGCGGTGACCATCGTGGTGGCCGGTCCATGGATGCTCAAAGTCATCGTCAACTACACACGGACGCTCATCGCGAGCATCCCGTCGATGATCCGGTGATCCCGTGCTGAACATCGCAGCAGGTCAACTGCAGGGATGGATCGGCGATTGGATCTGGCCGTTCTTCCGGATCGCCGCGTGCCTGATGGTGGCGCCCGCGTTCGGCGCGGGCTTCGTCCCGGCGCGATTGCGGATCGTACTGGCAGGCGCGATCGCGTGGTTGGTGGTGCCCTTGCTGCCGCCTGCACCGGATATCGAACCGTTCTCGCTTCCCGGCCTGCTGGTCATCGCGCAACAGATACTGATCGGCGTCGCGATCGGGTTCATCCTGCAACTGGTGTTCGACGCGGTCGGGCTGGCGGGACAGCTGCTCGCCAACACGATGGGTCTGTCGTTCGCGTTCAACGTGGATCCGTTGCGCGGCGCGTCCACGGCGGCCATCGGTCAGTTCTATGTGATCTTGATGGTGATGACCTTTTTCGCACTGGATGGACATCTCGCGATCATCCATGTGCTGGTCGACGGATTTCGGACACTGCCGGTCGGACAGCAAGGGCTGGGCGCGGACGGGATGCTGCGCCTCGTCTCGACCGGCTCGTTCCTCTTCGCCGGTGCGTTGTCGATCGCGCTGCCCGGGCTCACGGCATTGTTGATCGCCAACATCGGGTTCGGGTTGATCAGCCGCGCTGCACCCACCTTGAACATCTTCGCGGTCGGATTCCCTGTGACGATCGTGTTCGGTCTGGTCGTGCTGCAGATCGGGCTGCCGGGCGTTCAGCAGGGATTCATCTCGCTGCTGCAGCAGGTCCTCGCCGAGGCCGCCGCACTGCAGACGCCGGGGCGTTGAGGGGATCCGCATGGCCAGTGAAGACGCTCAAGAACGTACAGAGGCCCCGACAGCCAAGAAGCTCGAGGACGCAAGGAAGAAGGGTCAGGTCCCTCGGTCGGTCGATCTGGGTGCGGCAGCCGTCACGCTTGCGGCGACCGGGGCGTTGCTGCTGTTCGGAGCGGACGCCGCAGGCTCGCTGATGGAGATGCTCGCGTCGAGTCTCTCCGTCCGCGGCAGCGATCTCATCCACGACGACATCATGCTCCGCAGTCTCGGTGCATCCAGTGGACTGGCACTGCTCGGGATAATGCCGCTGTTGGCGGCGACGCTCGTCGCCGCACTCGCATCGCCGGCGCTCATCGGTGGCTGGAACTTCAGCACCGAGGCTCTGGCGCTCAAGCCGGAGCGGCTCGATCCCGTCAAGGGTTTCGGCAGGATGTTCTCCTTGAGAAGCCTCGTGGAGCTCTGCAAATCATTGGCGAAGTTCGCGTTGGTCGCCGGGATCGCGGTGCTGGTCATCCGATCCCAGCTCGGTGAAGTGCGGGCGCTTGCCACCCAGCCGCTCGGTCCCGCGATCATCGAGTCAGGACGGATCGCGTTGTATGCGCTGCTGGCGATGTCGGCAGGTCTCGCGATCATCGCAGCGTTCGATGCGCCTTTCCAGCTCTGGCAGCACACCAAGGAATTACGGATGAGCATGCAGCAGATCCGCGAGGAGATGAAGGAGTCGGAGGGTTCCCCCGAGACCCGTTCCCGGATACGCAGCATGCAGCAGACTTTGGCGAAGCGCCGGATGCTGCAGGATGTCCCGCAGGCCGATGTGGTCATCACGAATCCCACGCACTTCGCTGTCGCATTGCGTTACGACGAGAAGCGCGACTTCGCACCCGTCGTCCTCGCCAAGGGTTCGGACGAGGTCGCGGCGCGGATCCGCGAGGTCGCCCGCGAGCATGGGGTGACCATGGTCTCAGCGCCGCCCTTGGCAAGAGCGCTCTTCCGATATGTGGATATCGGTCGTCAGGTCCCGCACACGCTCTTCGTGGCGGTGGCCCAGGTGCTGACTTATGTCTGGCACATCAAGGTCGCCCGGCGACGCGGCGAGGCACCGCCTGCGCCACCGATTTTCGATGACTCGATCGAGCACATCGCGGCCCCCACCGGTGCGGCACCATGATATCGCCGCCAGGGGCGCCATCGACGGTGCTTCCGCTTCGCCAATTGATGTTGAGCGGGATCGGCATCCCGATCGGCGTGCTGGGCTTGCTCGCGATGGTGGTCCTGCCGTTGCCGGCGCTCGCACTCGATCTGCTCTTCACCTTCAACATCGCCCTGTCGCTGATGATCGTGGTCGCGGTGTTCACGGTCCGCAAGCCGCTCGACTTCGCGATATTCCCCACCGTATTGCTGATCGCCACATTGCTCCGGTTGGCGTTGAACGTCGCCTCCACCCGGGTGGTGCTGATGCACGGGCACAACGGCACGGCGGCAGCCGGTCAGGTCATCGAGGCCTTCGGTGATTTCGTCATCGGCGGCAACTATGCCGTCGGCATCGTGGTCTTCATCATCCTCACGATCATCAACTTCGTGGTCATCACCAAAGGTGCCGGTCGTATCTCCGAGGTCAGTGCGCGTTTCACCCTCGATGCGATGCCGGGTAAACAGATGGCGATCGATGCAGACCTGAACGCCGGCCTGATCAATCAGGAAGAGGCCAGGACGCGCCGTGTCGAGGTCCGCTCGGAGGCCGATTTCTACGGTTCGATGGACGGTGCGAGCAAGTTCGTACGCGGCGACGCCACCGCCGGCATCCTCATCCTGATGATCAATGTGATCGGTGGTCTGGCGATCGGGAGGATGATGCACGACCTGTCGTTCGCAGAGGCCGCCAAGATCTATGTCTTGCTGACCATCGGCGACGGGCTGGTGGCACAGATCCCTGCGTTGATGCTCGCGACGGCGGTCGCCGTGATCGTGACCCGCATGTCACGCGATCAAGACATGGGCGGCGAGGTGGCCCGGCAACTGGTCGCTGAGCCTCGGCTCCTCGGCGTCGCCGCCGCCGTGCTGGCGCTGCTCGGTGTGGTGCCAGGCATGCCGAACTTCGTTTTCCTCTCCATGGCCGGTTTGGCGGGAGTCAGCGCGTGGTTCATGCACCGGCGCCGAACCCGAGAAGCCGCGGTACCCGCGACGGTCGTCCCGACGGCCTCCGCCGGCGAGTCCCGCGAACTCAGTTGGGATGATATGCAACCCGTCGATCTGGTCGGTCTGGAGGTCGGCTACAGACTGGTGCCGCTGGTCGATAAAGGGCAGGGCGGTGATCTGCTCGCCCGTATCCGCGGCGTCCGGCTGAAGGTGTCGCAGGAACTGGGCTTCCTCGTCCCCGCCGTCCACATCCGTGACAATCTCGATCTGTCGCCGAACGCCTATCGTATCCAGCTCTCTGGTGTACCGGTCGGCGAGGGGAGCGTGTACCCCGAGCGCGAGATGGCGATCAATCCGGGTCGGGTGTTCGGTCCGCTGCAGGGCATGGCGACCCGTGATCCGGCGTTCGGCATGGAGGCGGTCTGGATCGAATCCGGGCAGCGCGAGCACGCGCAGTCGCTTGGCTACACCGTGGTCGATGCGAGCACCGTCGTGGCGACGCACCTCAGTCAACTGATCGCGCAACATGCCCACGAGATCCTCGGGCATGAAGAGACTCAGAATCTCCTCACGAACTTGGCCAAGACCGCGCCCAAGTTGGTCGAGGACCTCGTGCCGAAAATCCTGTCGGTGGGTGTGGTCGTCAAGGTCCTGCAGGCCTTGCTCGCTGAGCGGGTCCCGGTCCGTAACCTGCGCAGTGTGCTCGAGGCGCTGGCCGAGCATGCCGGCCGGATACAGGACCCCCAGGCCTTGGTCGCGCAGGTCCGTATCGCGCTCTCAAGGCAGATCGTGCAGGACATCGTCGGGATCTCACAGGAGCTCCCGGTGATCACCCTCGACCCGGGTATCGAACAGATGCTGGGCAACTCCGTCGGCACCGCGGGGGCTTCGCCGGGTCTCGAGCCGGGGCTGGCCGAGAGGCTCCAAGGCCACCTCGTCGAGGCAGCGCGTCGCCAGGAAGTGGCGGGGCAACCGGCCGTTCTGCTCGTGCCGCCGGCGCTGCGCCCGATTCTTGCAAGGTTCCTCAGGGCGACCGTGCCGCAGATGCATGTGCTCGCCTGGAACGAGATACCGGACAGCCGCCGGGTGCGCCTGGTAAGCACCATCGGGAACTAAGGAAAACGCGATGAAAATGCATAAATACACCGCGCCGGACATGCGTACCGCACTGCGTAAAGTGCGTGCGGAGCATGGGCCGGACGCCTTGATCCTGTGGACACGCCGGACCGCCGGTGTCGTGGAGTTGACGGTCGCCACAGACCCCGAGGCGATGGCCAACGTCGAGATATTGACGGAGGCCAGACGCGCGGTCGGCGCGGATACGGTCGCGATGCCGACGCGATCGGCCAGTCGACCCGCCGTCGTCTCGCCAGTCGGTATCCCGCCAGGCGTTCTTCCGCCAGCCGTCGCAGGCAGTCCCGCCATCGACAGTGAGTTGAGGTCCTTGCGGCATCTGCTCGAGACCCAACTGGCGGCGCTCGCGTGGAACGACCTTACGCGTCGCGCCCCGGTGAAGGCTGCTCTGATGCGCGAGTTCGCATCGCTCGGACTTGATCGCGAACTCGGGGCCGCACTGCTTGAGGGCGTCACTTCGGACGACGAACTCGAGCGAGCACGGCAGCAGGGTCTCGCGGCGCTCTGCGACCGACTGAAGACGATCGACGATCGTTGGACGACCCAAGGGGGGGTGCTGTCGTTGATCGGCAGTCCCGGATCCGGCAAGTCCAGCGCAATGGCGGGCATCGCGGCGCGATGGGTGCTGCGGAACGGCCCGAACGGCGCGGTGTTGGTGAGTGCCGGCGATCCCCGGTTCGGTGCGTTCGAGCAGTTGGCCCGCCTCGGGCGGCTGTTGGGCATCCCAACGTATCAGGTCGAAGAGATCGAGGCGCTTCCTGCGCTGCTCGCGCGGCTCGGTGAGCAGCGCCTCGTCTTGGTGGATACCGGTGCGGTCGGGCTGCGCAGCGATGATCGCAGCGATGATCCAGGTCTCGAAGAGCGGAATCTCAGCATCCTGCGCAGCGCCGGATCGATCGCTGCGGTCCTGCCAGCGACTCTACAAGCCACCGCAGCGCGCCAGCTCGCCCTGCGCTATGCACGCGCAGGCGTGACGGCCTGTATCGCCACCCGACTCGACGAGGCGGCAAGCCTCGGCGGTCTGCTCTCAGCGGTGATCACGGCCGGTCTGCCGCTCGCCTATGTGACCGATGGCACGAGGTTGCCCGATGACCTGCGCCCCGCGCGATCTGATGAATTGATCGCCTTGGCGGTCGCGCTGCAGGAGCGCAACGGAAACACGGCGGATGAGGACCTGCTGGTCAGCCGGTTGGAGGGTCGTGTGCATGTCGCCTCCTGATATCTCCGGACGGATCCTGCGCCGCGACCCAGTGCAGGTCGTCGCCGTCAGCGGCGGGAAGGGCGGCGTCGGTAAATCGACGCTCAGCATCAACCTCGCGATCGCCAGCGCCGCTGCGGGTCGGCGTGTCGTTCTGCTGGATGGGGATGTGGGCTTGGCCAACGCCGATGTCCTGCTCGGCATCACACCAAGGCGCACCCTCGCGGACATGGTGCTCGGACGCCTGAGTCTCGATGAGGTGCTCACGCCCGTGCGGCCAGGTCTTTCCATGGTTGCGGGTGCATCCGGCATGACACCCCTTGCGGGTCTCGATGACAACGGGCATCTCGGCTTGGTCAGGGCTTTCAGCGATCTGACCGCGGACCTCGATCTGCTCATGGTCGACACCGCCGCGGGCATCTCGAACGGTGTCCTGCAATTGGTGCAGGCTGCGCAACATGTGTTGGTGGTGGTCTGCGAGGATCCCGCCTCGGTCACGGACGCCTATGCGGTGATCAAGATACTCAGCCGCAGCCACGGCGTCCGACAGTTCCGCGTGGTCACCAACATGACCCAGGGGCCGTTGGCCGGCGCGCGGTTGTTCGCGGCGCTACAGCGCGTGACCAGCCGCTTTCTCGATGTGACACTCGAACACTCTGCGGATATCCCGGCGGATGATCTGTTGCGGCGAGCGGTCCGTGAGCAGCGGCCGGTGGTCGAGGCGTTCCCCAGTTCCAATGCTGCGCAGGCGATCTCTCGCCTCGCGGGCACCATCAAGTCTTGGGAAACGCCGGAGGGGCGGGGCAACATCGGGTTCTTCTCCGAGCGCGTGTCGCGCCCTGCGCCACGGTTGCAGGTGGTGCGGTGAACGCGGCGGTGATCGCGCCAGCGGGCTTCGACCGAGCGCGTGAGGCGGACTTGCTCGTACGACGGCATGCCGAGCTCGTCAAACGTATCGCTTACCACCTCTGTGCAAGGCTGCCAGCCTCCGTCGAGGTCGATGACCTGATCCAAGCGGGCATGCTCGGCTTGCTCGAGGCCGCGGCGCACTACACGGACGGAAAGGGGGCCACCTTCGAGACGTTCGCCGGGATCCGTATACGCGGGTCGATGATCGACGCCTTGCGCAAGCTCGATTGGGCGCCTCGATCGGTGCATCGCCGTTCGCGCGAGGTCGCGCAGGCGATCCGCGAGATCGAGCGAGAGACCGGTAATGAGGCCCGACCGGGCGACATCGCTGCCCGACTCGGGATCCAGCTCGACGAGTATCACCACATCGTCCAAGACTCCGTCGCTTGTCAGCTGGCGAGCTTGGAAGAGATGGACAACCTCGACGCGCCGGACCACGGTCCCGATCCATTCAGACAAGTGGCCGATCTGGGATTCCGCGCGGCGCTGGTCCGTGAGATCGCCGGCCTTCCCGAGCGGGAGCGGTTGCTCATGGCGCTTTATTACCAAGAGGAACTGAACCTCAAGGAGATCGGTCGCGTCATGGGCGTGACGGAATCACGGGTCTCGCAACTTCACGGTCAAGCCGTCGCACGATTGAAGGCGCGGCTCGCAGATTGGCGGGATCAGATGCCCGCAACCCGTGAGGCGTGACCTCGATCGGGTGACGCTGCTGGGACTGCTGCTTGCGGTCGTCTCAGTGGTGGTCGGGTCGATCCTGAAAGGTGCTGCGCTCGCCGCGTTGCTGTCGATCGCGGCGTTGATGATCGTCCTGCTTGGCACCGTCGCCGCTGTCCTGGTGCAGACGCCCGAACCGACCCTTCGCAGGGCCATCGCGATGTCGTCGTGGATGGTCCACCCACCGTCGAGTGCTGACGAATCCATCATCGCGAGGCTGGTCGGATTGAGCCGTACCACTCGCCGCAGCGGGTTGCTGGGGCTGGAGCCGGAGATCGACCAACTGGAGGATCCGTTCATGCGTCGCGGTCTGCAGTTGGTGGTCGATGGGACCGATCCCGAGCGACTGCGCTCGATCATGGAGATCGAACTCGACGCCCGTGAGGACGCTGAGATGGCAGCGGCCCGGGTGTTCGAGTCGATGGGTGTCTATGCGCCGACTCTGGGGATCATCGGTGCCGTGCTCGGCCTGATGACGGTGATGCAGAACCTGGAAGATCCTCGGCTGCTGGGTCAGGGGATCGCGGCTGCGTTCACCGCCACGGTGTACGGGATCGGATTCGCGAACCTGTTGTTTCTGCCGACGGCCGGAAAACTACGGTCACTCATCCAGCTGGAGACGCGTCGACGCATCATGATCATCGACGGATTGGCAGCGGTCGCCCAAGGCGAGAACCCGCGCGTTCTGGAGGCACGCCTACAAGGGTATCTGTCGACATGAGCGCTGCAGCGTGATCCGCAAACCCCGACGACGACGGCGACCGACCGAGGAACGACTCAACCATGAGGCCTGGGCCATCCCCTACGCCGATCTGATGACGCTACTCTTGGCGTTCTTCGTCGTCATGTATGCCATCTCCTCGCTGAACACCGGCAAGTATCGGGTCGTCGCGGATGCGCTGTCGGTGGCGTTCAACGGCGCGGGCCCTGATTCGGACTCCGGGGTACTGCCGCGCTCCGCGATCTCTGGACCGATCCCGCTCGCGACGATCGAGCCTGGCGGAGCCATTCCGCTGAGCCAGACCCCCAACGCTTCGCCCGATCTTCCCTCGCTCGAGGAGCTGAATGCCGGACGGATCGCGATGCGGATCGCTCGGGCGACGGCGCCGCTCGTGATGAGCGACCAAGTCACCATCCGGCAGCACCCGATGTGGGTGGAGGTGGAGATCCGGAACGATGTGCTGTTCGCCAGCGGCTCGGCGACCCTCAATCCGGCCGCCGAGCGCGTGCTGTCCCAGCTCGCTGAAACATTGATCGGTTTCGGGAATCCGATACGGGTCGAGGGCCACACGGACGATGTCCCGATCCAGGGCGGTCTTTATCGGGACAACTGGGATCTTTCGGCAGCCAGGGCCGGTGCGGTGGTCAGGGTGCTGGTCGCCAGCGGCCTCGACCCAGCACGTTTCGCGGTGCTCGGTTTCGGCGAGCATCGTCCGCTGCAACCGAACGACTCCGAGGCCGGTCGAAGCGCGAATCGAAGGGTATTGCTCGCGATCCTCGGTCAGGACGAGGTCGCTGAGGGGCCCTACGGCATGAACCGGGGTGATCCCTCGGTCGGTCCGAGGGAACGGCCTTGATCTCTGGTGGCACGGAATCTGCAAGTCACTCCCCAGGCATGCCGCGCCGAAGTTCTGACGCTGCATGGCTGCCGAGTGACCCATATCTTCAGATCTGTTTTAGGGAGTGAACATGGCTGCCTTGTTGACCGACGACCTGCAGACTTACGCTTTTGCGGCCATCCACACGGCCATCCTGCTCGCTTTTCTGTGGATCGGCGCGTGGGCGGTTTTCTGGCGCGGTACCGCCGCTGAACTCGCCCGTCTCGACGCCGAGCTGCAACGCCAAAAATACCAAGTCTCGGCCAGCGAGGCCGAAGCACGGCGTATCGGGACCTTGCTGCGCAGCTACGAGGAGAAGCAGGCCGCTGAACCACGCTATATCCCCCCAGCGCCGCGTCCGCAGACACAGGGGTTCGAGATGGCGATCCGGATGGCGAGTTCCGGAGCGACGGAGGCAGAGCTTGCTGCATCCTGCGGCATGAGCCGAGAGGAAGCCTCGTTGCTGCGGCGTCTGCACGGCAGCCGCGCGCGCGAAGTGGCGTAACTTGTCGTCACCCATCATGAGCGGCGATTTCCAGCAACGCTTGAAGGTGGAGTTCCTGCGCGAGGAACTGTCCATCCCGGGTATGCCGGAAGTCGCACTTCGGATCGTCCGCCGCCTCGCCGACCTGTCGGCGACCGGACCTGAGGTCGCGCGTTTGGCGGCGACCGATCCGACGCTCGCAGGGCTGCTGCTGCGCACGGCCAACTCCGTCGATTACAACCCGTCCGTCGATCCGACCGCCGATCTTGCCGTGGCGGTCCGGCGACTCGGTTTCGATACCGTCCGTCGGCTCTCGCTGGTCTATGCCTTGCACGAGGTCCGAGAGGCACCCCGATACCAGGCGGTGCACGGCAGGATGACCGCCCTTTGGCAACGCAGCGTCGGGTTGGCTGCGATCGCCCGGGCGATGGCCACCCAATTCGCTGGGGTGCCGCGGGAGAGGGCGAACACGGCTGGCTTGCTCCACACGGTGGGACACATCTGGGTGACGGCCAAAGCCGCCACGATGCCGGCGGTGCTGCAGGACCCGATGCGGTTCGAGATCCTGTTGAACGAGTGGCGGGTTCCGGCGACGCGCCGGCTCCTGCAAGGTTGGGGTCTGGATCCCGAGTTCATCGATGCGGTCTGTGATCACGAGTCGGTCGAGCAGCGGGGTGCCGAGGGGTCGCCGCTCATGGACCTGCTCTTCGTCTGCCAATTACTCAATGCGTTCAAGGATTCCCCCGTGGAGCTGACCCGACGCCTGACGGCCTCGTCCTCGGCAGCGCGGCTCGGCATGCGCGGTCGCGAGCGGGATATCGTGTTCCTCCGATCGGCCGATGAGGTCCGTGCCGTGCGTGAGGCGCTCTGCGATTGACCGGCTGGACGGCGGCGGCCCGGAATTGGCTAGAATGGTGCCATGAGCCGTATCGCGCTGCTTCTGGTCCTGCTGAGCCTGTGGTCATCCCTGCCGTCGGCGCAGGCGAACGAGTACCCATTGCGTGACGATGGCGGTGGCTTGTTCGGCGAGGTCAAGCGCATCCAGACCCGCTACGAGGACACGCTGATCCAACTCGCTCGCCAGCACAGCCTCGGCTACGAGGAACTGCTGCGCGTCAACAAGGGCGTCGACCCTTGGCTGCCGGGCGCCGGCACCGAGATCCTCATCCCGGGTCAGCGTTTGTTGCCACCCGGGGTGCGTGAAGGGATCGTGGTCAACCTGCCCGAGCATCGCCTCTTCTATTTTCCCAAGCCCGAGAAGGGTAAGCCACCCGTCGTGCTGACCTTCCCGGTGAGCGTCGGGAAGATGGACTGGAATACGCCGCTCGGTGTCACAAAAGTGGTGCGCAAGCAGAAGAATCCGCCTTGGTATCCGCCCGAATCCGTGCGCAAGGAGCACATCAAGCGCGGTGATCCGCCGTTGCCCGCGGTCGTCCCCGCCGGGCCGGACAATCCGCTCGGGACTCGTTCGATGCGACTCGATATCCCCGGTGGGGCCTATCTCATCCACGGCACCAACAACCCGGATGCCGTCGGGATGGCGATCACCCATGGGTGTCTGCGCATGTACCCCGAGGACATCGAGCGTCTCTTCGACCTCACGCCGGTCGGTACCCGTGTGACCCTCATCAACGAGCCGGTGAAGATCTCCCGCTTCGGCGGTGAGGTCTGGCTCGAGGTCCATCCGCCGGTCGACGAAAAAGGGCAGGTGCTCACCGTCGATATCGAGGTGTTCGAAGCGCGGCTGAACGAATTGTTGGGCGAGTCCGAAGTCATCATCGACTGGGAGATGGCGCTGCGTGCTTTGCGCGAGGCGACGGGCATGCCGGTGTTGGTCGGCCTGGAGCTGGTGCCGGAGGGCGCAGCCGAGCCCGAGGTGCCCGCCACCGCCGCGGCGAGCGTCCCGGCGCAGAGGCCGTGAGGGCGCAGAGCGAGGAGTCGCCCAACACGCCGCGACTCTCGCTTTGGCGCCTGCTCCCGGGTCCGATCTTCTTCGTCGCCACGCTCTTGATGCCCGCGCCCAGTGGGTTCGAGGGCACCTCCTGGCAGGTCCTCGGCCTCGTCGGTTGGATGGCCCTTTGGTGGGCGCTCGAAGCGATCCCGCTGGCCGCCACGGCGCTGCTGCCGATCATCATCGTGCCGCTTCTCGGCGTTCCGGATGCACGGACGGTGCTCGCCGAGTACGCGAACCCTTCAGTGTTGTTGTTGCTCGGGGGCTTCCTCGTCGCGTTGGCGATGGAGCGCTGGCAGCTGCATCGCCGGATGGCTTTCGCGATCATGCTCAAGGTCGGTACCGAACCCAGGCGTCTGGTGCTCGGCATGATGCTCGCCACCGCTTTCATCAGCATGTGGGTGTCGAACACGTCGAGCGCCCTCATGATGCTGCCGGTCGCGATCGCCATCGCCTCGATGACAGCGCCGATCGGTGCCGCATCACCGGGTCGTGATCTTGCGCACTTCACCGCGGCGTTGCTGCTCGCGGTCGCCTATGGCGCGACCATCGGTGGCATGGGGACTTTGATCGGTACGCCCACCAACGCGCTCGTACAGGGCTTCATGGCGCGCAATTTCGGTGTCGACATCACCTTTCTCGATTGGCTTGCATTCGGCCTGCCCACGGTGGCGCTGCTCTTGCCGGCTGCGTGGTTCCTGTTGGTGCGGGTCGGGTTGCCGTTCGATCCGCGCCGCATCCCCATCGATCGCTCGGCGGTGCACGCCGGGTTCGCCGGGCTCGGTGGCCTGAGCATCCAGGAGAAACGGGTGGCGGTCGTGGCGATCGCGGCGGCGTTCCTTTGGGTCACGCGGCCCTGGCTCAGCGACCTCCCAGGACTCGGGGGACTCGATGACACGGTCATCGCCGTCGCCGCCGGTCTGAGCCTGTTCCTCATCCCCTCCGGAAGCAGCCGCGAGGCCTTGCTGCGTCCGTCGGACCTTGCCGCTCTGCCGTGGACGGTGCTGCTGCTCTTCGGTGGTGGCCTCGCGCTCGCTGCGGCCATCCAGGAGAGCACGCTCGCGCAGACGCTGGGTGTTCTGCTCGCGGGCCTCGGCGGTTGGCCGTTGCCGCTGCTGATCATCGCGATGGTGTTGCTGCTGATCGTCTGGACCGAGCTCAACAGCAATGTCTCGACGGCGGCGACCTTCATGCCGATCATGGCGGCTGTCGCGGCCGGCTCGGAGCACTCGGTGTTGGCGCTGGTGGCCCCCGCTGCGATGGCCGCGTCAGCCGGTTTCATGCTGCCGGTGGGTACGCCGGCCAATGCGCTGGTGTTCGGCTCGGGCCGGGTGAGCATCGGCCAGATGTTGCGCGCCGGATGGTCGGTCAACCTCGCGGCAGCGGTGGTCATCTCGACCGTCGGGTATTTCGCAGCCGGTTGGTTGGCCAGCCGCTGAGGCCTTTCAGGCGAGCGCCGCGTGATGGGCGCCGTCGACCGCCAGCGTCACGCCGTTGATGAAGGACCCCGCGTCACTCGCCAGCAACAGTGCGGGCCCCACCAACTCCTCGAGTCGACCGGCTCGGCGGGCGGGGGTCCGTGCAAGATAGTCCAGCCCTTCCGGCGAGGTGAGCCAGTCGTCATTCATCTCGGTCACGAACCAGCCTGGCGCGAGCCCGTTGACCCGGATCGAATGCCGCTGCAACTCGAGGGCGAGGCAGCGCGTCAACTGCACCAAGGCGGCTTTTGACGCTGCGTAGGCTGCATATCCGGGGGCCGCACCCAAGGCGAGCACCGAGGCGATGTTGATGATGCAGCCGGGACGGGCGGCGGCGATCATGCGACGCGATGCCTCGGCTGAAAGATCCCATGCGGCGTCGAAATTGACGGCAAAGCTGTCGTCGCGCTCGGCTGCCGAGGCGCGCAGGAAACTGCCGACCCTCGCGATACCAGCGTTGTTGACCAATATATCGGCGACGCCGAGTTCGGCGGTGATACGGTCGAAGGCCGCAGGCAGTGCAGCCGTATCGCGGACATCGAGCGACACGGGCAGCGCGGTTGCGCCCTCGGCCCGCAGTCCGCTCACCAGAGTCTCGAGCCGGTCGGCGCGGCGAGCGATCACGGCGACTCCCGCACCGGCTCTCGCGAACGCGCGGGCGAGTTCGGCACCGATGCCGCTCGAGGCTCCGGTGATGACAGCGACACGACCGTCCAGTCGGAATGCGCGGGTGGGGTCGTTCGTCATGAGCTTTCCTTCCATACAAGAAAGACGATGATAGCCTAGGGCGATGGGTAACCCCTCTCCAGTCCTGCCCAGTGGTGTCATCACGCTGACCTCTGATTTCGGCTCGAGGGATCCGTTCGTCGGCGTCATGAAAGGCTGCATCCTCGCGCGCCATCCGGCGGCAAGGCTCATCGATCTGACCCACGAGGTGCTGGCCCACTGGCCGGCTGAAGCGGGGTTCTGGTTGGCACGGTCGTACGGATGGTTCCCGCCGGGTTCGGTGCATGTCGCGGTCGTCGACCCGGGGGTCGGAACCGCCCGCGATATCGTCCTGCTCGCTTCAAGGGGGCATCTGCTGCTTGCGCCTGACAATGGACTGCTGGCACCGGTGAAGCAGTCCGATGCGGCGGCCGTGGCATGGCGCCTCACACCGCAAGGGATGACCCGCTGCGGCATCGGGCGCGCAAGCGCGACTTTCCACGGTCGGGATATCTTTGCGCCGCTCGCGGCTGAACTTGCAGCCGGACGATTGACCCCTGAGCAGGTCGGTGAGCCGATCGCCGAGTTGGTCCCCTCGTGGCTCGATGAGCCGATCATCACCGAGGATCGCATCGCCGGTGCGATCGTCACGATCGATCACTTCGGCAATCTGATCACCAACATCGACTCCGGGACGCTCGCCTCTTTCCGTGAGCCGGTGGTGCATGCCGGCAACCTGGCGTTGGTGCTACGCAGGACCTATGGGGACTGTCGTCCAGGGGTGGCCTTGGCCTTGGTGAATTCGTTCGGCGTGATCGAGATCGCCGTCGCGGAGGGGCGGGCGGCAGACGTGCTTGGGCTGTCGCGGGGCGCTCCTGTCGTGGTGCGTGATGGGGTCCGACGCAGGTAGACCCCTTTGCCTGCGGCGGACACTTGATTGCGACGGGCGCTGCCGCGCTTGCACTGCGACGTGGTTTCGATATAGTGCGGCCTTCGCCGATGCATGGTTTTTTGTAACCCTCTGTTTTAATTGGCGAATAGAATCAGGTTTCACTAGGTAAAGGACCAGCCGCTCCCATGTCCGAACGGGATTCCGACAGCTTCCAGATCGACGAGGACCTGCTCGGGGAACCCCCGGCTCAGGAAGAAGGGCAGGATTACGACCGATTTCTGGATCGCGTCGACCGGCGTTCCCGACCTGTCCCCGGCAAACGCGGTAAGGCGGCTTGGAGCAAGCTCGAAGAGGTCTTGGCTGAAAAACGGCTCGCCAAAGACTTGCGGGAAGTCTACGACGACGAAGGCTGAGGTCGCGATGGCGAGCGCGGATCACCGCGGGTCGACCGAGTGGCGGGTCCTTAAGTTCGGCGGCACCAGCGTCTCGAGCCTCGCCAATTGGCGCAACATCGCCGCCACGGTCCGAGAGCGTAGCGACGACGGCAGTCCTGTCCTCATCGTTCATTCGGCGCTCAGCGGGGTCACCGACCTGCTGGAGCGCGCGTTCACCGCGGCGATCCATCAGGGCGCGTCCGCCGACCTGCTCGCCGTGCGCGAGCGTCATCTTTCCCTCGCCCTCGATCTCGGTCTTCGTGAGATCCCGTCGTTCGAGGCGCAGTTCTCGTCGTTACGATCACGCCTTGAGGCGATCGCCGAGCGCGGGGCGCCGACCGCGCGCGATCGAGCAGCGGTGATCGCGTACGGAGAGTTGCTGGCGACTGCCTTGGGCGAGGCCTATCTGCGTGCCCAGGGTCTGCCAGCGGTATGGCTCGATGCACGCGAGGTGCTGCGCGCGGTGCGGCGAGAGGCCGCGACCGAACAGGCCGCGTACCTCTCCGCCACCTGCGAGTTCCGTCCCGATCCCGCGCTACGGGCGCGGCTTTGCGCCTTGGGGTCGGTCGTCGTCACGCAGGGCTTCATCGCCGGTGACGCCGCCGGTGACACCGTGCTGCTCGGTCGCGGTGGCTCGGATACCTCAGCGGCCTATTTCGCAGCGATCCTTCAGGCTCGGGAGCTGGAGATCTGGACCGATGTCCCCGGGATGTTCAGCGCCAATCCACGCGCCACGCCGGCTGCTCGGCAATTGTTGGAGCTGTCCTACGACGAGGCGCAGGAGATCGCCACCGCCGGCGCGAAAGTGCTGCATCCGCGATGCCTGCTGCCGGTGCGTCAATACGGCATACCGTTGTCCATCTACGCGACCCAGGCGCCGGCGCTCGGCGGCACCCGCATCAGTGACTCCCCGGCGGGAGAGGGCGGCCAAGTCAAGGCCATCTGCGCGAAGAACGGCGTCACGCTCGTCTCGATGGACAGCCCGGGGATGTGGCATCAGGTGGGCTTCCTGGCCGATGCGTTCCAGGTCTTCAAGCAGCACGGCTTGTCGGTCGATCTGATCTCCACCAGCGAGACCAACGTCACCGTGTCGCTCGATCCGCAAGCGAATTCTTTGGGGGATGCCGTGCTCGACGCGCTGCAGCGGGATCTGCTGCCGCACTGCCGCGCGCAGATCATCGGTCCCTGCGCATCGGTCAGCTTGGTCGGGCGGAACATCCGCGGCATCCTGCATGGCTTGGGCGGCGCTCTGGAGCTTTTCGCTGAGCAACGGATCCACCTCGTAAGCCAGGCGGCCAATGACCTCAATCTCACCTTCGTGGTCGATGAGGCTCAAGGTGCGCGCTTGGTCGCTGACCTGCACGAACTGCTGATCGCGACGGCGCCTGACGATCGTGTGCTCGGCAGGTCTTGGCAGTCACTGACCGAGGGCTCGGTCACCGCCCCGAACAGCGCGCCTGCCTGGTGGCATCGTCGCCGACCGGAGCTGCTGGCGCTGATGGCTGACCGCGATGCCGCCTATGTCTACGACACCGCGACCGTGGCCGCGCGTTGCGCGGCGCTCCGATCCCTGCGATCCGTTACGCACCTCTCTTATGCCATGAAGGCGAATCCGCACCCGGCTGTGTTGCGCACGGTCCACGCGGCGGGTTTCGGCATCGAATGTGTGTCACGCGGTGAGATCGAGCAGGCGCTCACCGTGCTCCCGGATCTGTCGCCGGCGCAGATCCTCTTCACCCCCAACTTCGCGCCGCGGCATGAGTACGAGTGGGCGCTCGGGCTCGGGGTGCAACTCACGCTCGACAATCTGCATCCTCTGCTCGAATGGGGTTCGATCTTCTCGGGTCGGTCGTTGTTCCTGCGGATCGATCCCGGCGTCGGGCGTGGCCATCATGCGCATGTGCGCACCGGTGGAACGGCGTCGAAGTTCGGCATCGCGGTCGATGATCTCGAGCGTTCTGCGTCGCTTGCGAAGGCGCACGGTGTGCGTATCACCGGGCTGCATGTGCATGCAGGCAGCGGGATCCTCGATGCAGCGCATTGGGCGAGCGTCGGACGGCTGCTGCTGGAGGTCTGTGCATTCTTTCCCGAGGCGCGGGTCCTCGATCTGGGCGGTGGGCTCGGCGTACCGGATCGTGAGGGGCGGGCAGCGATCGATCTCGGTGCCCTTGATGCGTCGCTCGAGGCACTGCTTCCCGGTCTCGGCGGACGCGAGTTATGGCTCGAGCCTGGGCGCTTCGTGGTGGCGGAGGCGGGCGTGCTGCTCGCACGCGTGACGCAGTTGAAGAGGAAAGGCGCGAGCGCCTATGTCGGCATCGCGACCGGTATGAATTCGTTGATCCGACCGGCGCTTTATGGCGCTCACCACGACATCGTGAACCTCAGTCGCCTGGGCGAAGGGCCGATGCGTGAGGTGGATGTCGTCGGGCCGATCTGCGAGACCGGCGATGTGCTCGGCCACGGACGCCTGCTGCCGGTATCGACCGGCGAAGGTGATGTCATCCTCGTCGCGACGGCGGGCGCCTATGGCGCGGCGATGTCATCCGACTACAATCTGCGTCAGCCCGCGCCCGAGTTCGCGCTCTGACGGGCATCGTGCCGGCGGGACAGTTCCCGCTCGACCTCTTCCAGCGACGACCCGCCGAGCTTCAGCAGCAGCAACAGATGGTAGACCAGATCTGCCGCCTCAGCCGTCAGCGCTTCGCGATCCCCCGACACCGCAGCCAGCGCTGTCTCCACCCCTTCTTCGCCGACTTTCTGTGCGGCGCGTTGCACGCCAGCCTCGGCGATCCGCGCCGTGTAGCTGTCTGTCGGGGCGTCCGCGAGGCGTGACGCGATGATGCCTTGAAGCCGTCCGATGAAGGCGCCCGTGACGAGCGGCGGCTCACCGAAACAGGTGGTTGTGCCGAGGTGACAGGTCGGACCGGCGGGCGAGGCGGTCACCAGCAGTGTGTCGAGGTCGCAGTCGGCGGTGAGGGTGTGCACTGAGAGGGTGTGGCCCGAAGTCTCGCCCTTCTCCCACAACGAGCCCCGGCTACGGCTCCAGAACACCACCCGTCCGCGGCGCAGCGTTTCGCGCAGTGCGTCAGGGTTCATCCAACCGACCATCAACACGGCGCCGCTCGTCGCGTCCTGGACGACCGCGGGCAGCAGGCCATCGCCCTTCTGGAAATCGAGGCGGTCTAGATTGTCGGCGGTGATGTGCATGGCGGTCTCGAGGCGGTGGTGGGCGGACGGACGAGGATCCCCGCGCCGCGCAGTTCGGTTTTCAGTCGGGGGATCGGTAGCTCTCCGCTGTGGAAGACGCTCGCGGCAAGTGCGGCGTCCACGCCTGCCGCACGGAAGACCTCGATGAAGTGGGCGGTCTCACCTGCGCCACCCGAGGCGACCAAGGGCACATGGCAGCGCTCGCGCGCTGCCGCGAGTTGTTCGATGTCGTAGCCACGCCGGACACCGTCGCTGCCCATGCAGTTGAGCACGATCTCCCCGGCACCCCGGTCCTGCGCCTCGCGCAGCCACTCAAGGGTGTCGCGGTCCGCCTCGCCGGAGCGTCGGACATCGCCGGTGTAGCGGTGCACGCGCCAGCGCGTCGCAGGGCTCGTGGAGCGCTCTGCAGCGCTGTCGATACCGACGACCACGCACTGCGAGCCGAAGCGTTGGGCAAGGCGGTCGATCAGCGAGGGATCCTCGAGTGCCGGCGAGTTCACCGACACCTTCTCGGCGCCCGCAGCGAGCACCGCTTCGGCATCGGCCACCGAGCGGATCCCTCCGGCGACGCAGAACGGGATGTCGAGCACCCGCGCCACACGCGCCACCCAACTGCGATCGACGCTCCGTCCTTGCGGGCTGGCGGTGATGTCGTAGAACACCAGTTCGTCGGCACCCTCGTCGCGGTATCGTTCGGCGAGTCCAAGGATGTCGCCGACGACGCGGTGGTCGCGGAAGCGGACACCCTTGACGACTTGGCCGTCGCGCACATCAAGGCAGGGGATGAGACGACGGGCGAGCATCTCAGTCAGCAAGCCAACGGACGAGTGTCGCATCGTCGAACCGCCGCTCCAGCAATGCTTTGCCGCTGATCGCCGCCGCCACGCCGACCTCTGCGAGGGCTTCGAGATCCTGCGCGTCGCGCACACCGCCGGATGCCTGCCATTCGATCGCGGGGAACCGGCGCACGCAATCGGCATAGAGCCCGAGGTTCGGCCCCTGCAGTGCGCCGTCGCGGGCGATATCGGTGCACAGCACATGCTGAAGTCCATGAGGAACGAACCGTTGTACGGTGTCCCAGAGCGTCGCAGAGGTCGATTGAAGCCAACCGCGCGTCTGCACCCGGGGCACGCTGTCGGCATCGAGTCGGACATCGATCGCCAAGCCGATGCGCTCGGGTCCGAACACCTCGATCCAGCGGGCGACCTCCTCGGGGGTTTCGATCGCAGCACTGCCAACGATGACGCGACCGATGCCCGCCTGCAGCAAGTCCTCGACGATCTCCCGCGACCGCACGCCGCCACCGACCTGCAATCGCGGCAGGCCGTCGGCAGCCATCGCTTCGATCAGATCACGGTTGGCGAGCTGTCCGTCACGCGCGCCGTCGAGATCGACGCAGTGCAACCAGCGAGCGCCGAGCGTGCGGTATCGGGAATGCAGCGCTTGTGGCGTGATGTCGTAGCGGGTCTCGGCGTCGAAGTCGCCGTGAAGCAGTCGTACGCACTGACCGTCGCGCAGGTCGATGGAGGGCAGCAGGCGCATCAACAGCGCTCCAGGAAGTTGCGCAGCACGCGCGCGCCGGCCTCGCCGGACCGCTCGGGGTGGAACTGCACCCCGCAGTAGTTCTCGCATCGGACGGCGGCAGCGATGGCGGTGCCGTAGTCGGTGCGGGCCAACAGGGACGGGAAATCGACGCCAGCGGCGACATGGTAGCCATGCACGAAATAGAACCAGTCATCCGGGCCGATCCCGGCAAGCAGGGGATCGTCCCGGAGCGATTGCAGGGTGTTCCAGCCCATGTGCGGCGACGGCAGACGCGGACTTGGCGTCAACGCCGACACTTTTCCCGGCACGAGACCGAGGGTCGGCGTATCGCCTTCATCCGAGCGCTCGAACAACAGTTGCATACCGAGACAGATACCCAGCAGAGGACCTCGGAATGCGCGTACAGCGACATCCATCCCTGAGGCGCGCAGGCGCGCCATCGCATCGCCGGCTGCACCGACTCCGGGGAGGACCGCACGGCGGGCCGCTGCGAGGTCCGCAGGGTCGTTGCTGAGGCGCGCCGGGACACCCAGCCGCTCGAAGGCGAACAACAGTGACGCGACGTTCGCGCCGCCCGAGTCGATGATCAAAGTCTCATCTTGGATCACAGCACGCCCTTGGTCGTGGGCAGCGAATCGCCCTCGCGTCGGATGGCTTGGCGCAGGGTCCGGCCGACCGCTTTGAAACAGGCTTCGATCATGTGGTGGGCATTGTCGCCGGAGACCGACACATGCAGCGCTGCGCCGAGCGAATCGGCGAGTGAGCGGAAGAAATGCGGCACCAATTCGGTCGGTAGGCCGCCCACCGACTCGCGTCCGAAGCGTCCCTCGAAGACCGCATACGACCGCCCCGACAGATCGAGCGCTACCTGCGCGCGGGATTCGTCCATCGGCAACAGGAACCCATAGCGCGCGATGCCACGCTTGTCACCCAAGGCCTTGCGCAGCGCTTCACCGAGCGCGATCGCGCAATCCTCGATGGTGTGGTGCTCATCGATCTGCAGGTCGCCTTTGCACTCGAGTTCGAGCTTGAAGCCACCGTGCTTGCCCAGTTGTTCGAGCATGTGGTCGAAGAAACCGATGCCGGTCCGCGCGTGTGGCGCGCCGTCGTGGTCGAGATCGACGCTGACCGTCACCGCGGTTTCCCGGGTGATCCGTTCCACCGAGGCGCGCCGAGCCAAGAGCTCCGTCGCGATCGCTGGCCAGCGTTCTGCGGGACCACCATCGACCAGCACCCGGATGCCGCGGATACCGAGGTTCTGGGCGAACTGCAGGTCGGTGTCCCGGTCGCCGATCATCACGCTGGCGGCGAGGTCCACGCCGCGATCGCGTATCCAGTCATCCACCAGCGCGGTGCCGGGCTTTCGACAACGGCAACCGTCATGGCGCGTGTGCGGGCAGACGAACACGGCTTCGAACTCCAATCCCTGCGAGCGGAAGGCCTCGATCACGAAGGCCTGCGGCAGCTCGAAACGGTCGGTGGGGAAGGAGGCGGTGCCGACGCCGTCCTGGTTGGTCACCATGACAAGCGTGTAGCCCGCATCACGCAGTCGTGAGAGGGCGGCGAAGACACCAGGCAAAAAACGCACCTTCTCGAGCGAGTCGACCTGCTCGTCAGGCGGCTCCTCGATCAGGGTGCCGTCACGATCGACGAACAAGACCTTCATGTGAGACTCCGGATCATGAGATCGTTCTGAGGCGGCGTGCCGACCGTCAGTCGCAGCGCTTCGCCAAGCCCGGGATGGCCGCGGAAATCGCGTACCAAGACGCCTGCGTCACGCAGTTTCTGCAATGCCGCCCCGGCGTCGTCGAACTGCACGAGCAGGAAATTGGCATCGCTCGGCAAGACCCGACGGACCTGCGCCGATCGGGACAACGCCGCCGCGAGGCGCTCTCGCTCGCGCAACAATTGCCCGATGCGCTCGGTGGTCACGGTGAGTGCGGCGGGGGTCAGCGCCGCGAGGGCTGCTTCGAGCGTCGGCCCAGCCACCGCGTAGGGCGGGACGATCCGGCGCAGCAATCCGATGATGTCCGGGTGCGCAATCAGGGCGCCGAGCCGCGCGCCGGCGAGGCCGTGGGCCTTGGACATCGTGCGCAGCGTGACCAGATGGGGATACCGGGCCACGGCGAGCGTCCAAGGCGTCTCGCCGGTGAACTCGACATACGCTTCATCGACCACCACCACGGCCCGCCCCGAGGCCGCCGCGAGCACCGCTTCGATGTCCGCCGAGGAGAGCGCGTTCCCGGTGGGGTTGTTCGGTGAACAAAGCCAGAGGATCTTGGGTCCCTTATCGAGGGCTCGGCGGATGCCGGGCAGGTCGAGGGCGAAGCCCTGATCGGCAAGCAACGGCACATCGAGGATCGATGCGCCTTGGATGCGAGCGGCGACGGAATACATGCCGAAGGTCGGCGTAGAGATCACCACCGAGTCCTGACCGGCCGCGCAGAACGCACGGGTCAGCAGGTCGATCCCTTCATCGCTGCCCCGACCGACCAGGATCTGGGCGGGCGTGATGCCCCATGCTCGCGCCAGCGCCTCCAGCAGCGCTGGCGGTTGGGGCGGCGGGTAGTGGTTCAGAGCCTCGGCTGCGCCGATCGTCGCCGTGACCGGTGGCCATGGCGACTCGTTGGCGTGCAAACGGATCAACGAGCGGTCTGCGCTCGCATGGCGATAGGGGTCCATCGCCCGGATATCGGCACGGGCGAGCTGCAAGACCGCTGCCGCAGCGTCCGCGGGGACGGTGTCGGGGCGCGTCATGCCACACCCAAGGCGGCGAGGCGCAGTTGGACGGCGAGCGCATGGGCATCGAGCCCTTCCAGATCAGCCAGGGTCTTGGCGGTCGGGCCGAGGCCGCGAAGACCCTCCGCCGTCAGCTCTTGGACGGTGATGCGCCGCAGGAAATCGAGCACGGACAGACCGCTGTAGGCGCGGGCGTAGCCATAGGTGGGCAGCACATGGTTCGTCCCCGAGCAGTAGTCGCCGACCGGCTCCGGGCTCCAAGGGCCGAGGAACACCGAACCCGCTGCACGGACCTGCGCCAAGCGCGCACGCGGTTCGGCGCATTGCAGCAGCAGGTGTTCCGGGGCGTAGTAATTGGAGAGCGACAACGCCTCGTCGAGGTCATGGACGATGATGATGCGACTGCGGGCCAAAGATTGCTGCAATACCGTCGAGCGCGACAATCCCTCCAGCTGGATCAACGCGGCAGCTCTGACGGACTCCGCCAGATGACGCGACGGCGTGAGCAGTAGCGCCTGCGACAGCGGATCGTGTTCGGCTTGAGCCAAGAGGTCAGCCGCGACGAATTCCGCCCGTGCGGAATCATCTGCGATCACCAGCACCTCGGAGGGACCCGCGGGCAGATCGAGCGCAGCGCCATCGGGGTCTTCTGCGACCACTTGCTTGGCGGCAGTGACCCACGCAGAGCCGGGCCCCACGATCTTGTCGACCTTGGGGATGGTCTCCGTCCCGTAAGCGAGGGCTGCGATCGCTTGCGCCCCGCCGACGGCGTAGACCTCGTCGATACCGCACAGACGGGCGGTGGCGAGGATCGCCGGATGCACTCGACCGCCTCGGGCGGGACTGCACAACACGCGGCGCGCGACGCCTGCGATCGCCGCGGGGATCGCTGACATGATGAGCGCGGAAGGCAATGGCGCGCTGCCCGCGGGCACATACAAGCCGACCGAGTCGAGCGCACGGACGATCCGCTCGCAACGGACACCGGGCTCCGTCTCGACGACGAGCGGCGAGGGCATCTGGGCGGCATGGAAGCGGTGAACATTCGAGATGGCACGCTCGAGCGCCTCGCGCTGTGCGCGGGGCAGATCCTCGAGCGCACCCTCGATCTCGGAGTTCGGCACGCGCAATCGATCCGGTGCACCGCCGTCGAAGCGGCGGGCGTAATCGAGCACCGCCTCGTCGCCCCGGAGCCGTACCGCGCGCACCGTCTCGCGCACGGCCGCGAACACGAGTGAGCGATCCACTGCGGCGGGGCGTCCGAGCGCAGCACGACGCTGCTCGGCATCGAGCCGCGCATAGTCGAGGATGGGCAACAAGACCTCGGCGTTCATGCCAGCATCTTCTCGACCGGCAAGACCAGCAAGGCGCTGGCGCCTGCCGCTTTGAGTTGCTCGAGGGTCTCCCAGAAGACGTTCTCGCGGCAGACCGCGTGCACGGCGACTCGGTCAGGATGGCCCTCGAGCGGGATGATGGTCGGCGACTCGCTGCCGGGCAGCAGCAACCGGATCGCGGGCAACGCGCTGCGCGGTGCGTGCAGCATGATGTACTTGCTCTCGCGGACTTGTTGCACGCCGTCGATGCGCAGCAACATGCGATCGACCCAGGTGGCTTTGGCGTCCGGGAGTCCGACGGGTGTCTGCACCAGTACGGCGTGGCTGTCCATCACCGTCGCGACTTCATATAGGCGGTTGGCGATCAGGGTCGAGCCGGTCGACACCAGATCGCAGATCGCATCAGCCCGTCCGAGTCTCGGTGCGATCTCGACCGCGCCGGAAAGCGTCACGATCTCGGCGTTGACGCCCTGCTCGCCGAGCCAGCGTTTGAGCGTGAACGGGTAGGTGGTGGCGATGCGCCGCCCGGCGAGCGAGGAGGGGTCCTCCCAAGCGGTCCCTTCCGGTAGGGCGATGGCGAGGCGGCAGCGTCCGAAGTCGAGCGAGCGAAGGATGCGCAGCTGCGGGTCGTGCCCGCGGGCGGCCAGCGCCAGGCGCTTCTCTTCGAGGACATTGAGCCCGACCAGACCGAGGTCGCAGACATCCTCCTCGACGAGGTCGGGGATGTCGTCGTCGCGCACGAACAGCAGGTCGAGCGGCATGTTGTCGCCATACCCGATCAACTGATCCTTGCCGCGCGAGAACTTGAGTCCGCAGCGCACCAGCAGATCGGTGGAGGCGTCGGTCAGTCGACCCGACTTCTGGATCGCGATCTTCAGCCGCGGTGCGCTCATCGCGGCGTACCGGCTGAACTGCGCGCACCGCCACGCTGCACCGCGAGACCATAGCCGCCGGCACCGTCTGTTCGGCAGCGGGCGACCCGCGCCACGGTCGTGACGCTGACACCGGTGAGCCGGTGGATCTCGCGATAGGGAAGTCCACGCTCCAGACACTCGACGACCGACCATCGCCCGGCCATGGCTTCGATCTCGGCTGGCGTACACAGGTCGCGGAAGAACGCCCGCAACTCCTCGACACTGCGCAGCGTCAACATGGCGCCGTAGAGGTTGCGTTCGGCGCGGGCCTCTTGGCGGGGTGTCATCGCGGGGTGCGGCTTCATGCGGTTCGGCCTCGGGGATTGGGCGAACGCCTCGGGGGCAGGGGGGTTTCCCCGAGGGCGTAGTGTTGTACTAATGTATTAACACAATACTACATGACATCATCTTCCGCAAGCGCCCCTCAGCAAGTGCCACTTAGTAAAGTGTCCTAGGGTTGACGCGCACAAGCCCTGCACTTAGCATCCGGGCTCTCATCGAGACCGGCTGAGGGACAGGCCCTTTGACGCCGGGGCAACCCGCGGGACACCACGACCCGCACGGTGCCAACTCCGGTAGCGACCGCGCGGTCGCCACGAGATGAGCGGGGCTTCTAAGCCCGGAGTGCAGTGCCGTCCTACGACGGCGCGTGGGCGCTCTCGCCGCTTCGTGCGGCCGCTCCGGCGGTCTCGATGACCGGGCTGGGCGATCGATCAACGAAGGTCAGGACAAGGATGAACGGCGGCGACTGGACGATGCGCGAAGGGATGTTCGAGGTCCCCGGCGTTTTTTCATTGCGACACGGGGGCGAGCTGCCGCAAGTTCGGGTGGCATGGCGTCTCGCTGGCCCCCCAGGGGCGCCCCTTGTCCTTGTGCTCGGCGGGATCTCCGGCCACCGCCGGGTGTACGGCCGCGCCGGCGAGCCGACGGGTTGGTGGCAGGAGATCGCAGGTGGCGTCGGCGGATTCCCGAGCGAACGCCTGCAAATCCTCTCGTTCGACTACCTCGGCGGCAGCGGTGAAACCACCGGACCGGTGGCGGCTCCCGGTCACGGGTCGGTCGGTTTCCCCTCGGTCGACACCAGCGATCAAGCCCGGCTGCTCGCCATGTTGCTCGATCATCTCGGTGTCGCCTCGCTCTCGGCGTTCGTCGGTGCGTCCTACGGCGGCATGGTCGGTCTCGCCTTCGTAGCGTTGTTCCCCGACCGGTTGCGGCGTCTGATGGTGGTGAGCGCGGCCGACCGTACCGATCCGATGTCGACCGCTTGGCGCAGCGTGCAGCGTCAGGTGATCCGCTTCGGCGCATCGGTCGGGCACAGCGCCGAGGGCCTGCGCCTCGCCCGTGCATTGGCGCAGGCGACCTACCGCAGTCGCGAGGAGTTCGCGTTGCGTTTCCCGGGCAGCGCGTTGCGTGACGACGCCACGGGTCAGTTCGTCTTCCCGGTGGAATCCTATCTGCTTGCCCGGGGCACGGACTACGCAGAACGGTTCGCGCCAGGCGGTTTTCTTTGTCTCTCGGAGTCCATCGACCTGCACCGGGTGGAGACCGCCCGGATCGTCGTCCCGGTCGAGGCGGTCGCCGTGCTGCAGGACCAACTCGTCCCGATCGGGGATGTCCGCGCCATGGCGGCGCGACTGCCGAACGCACGCCTGACGGAGATCTCATCCCCGTTCGGCCACGATGCCTTCCTCAAGGAACGACTGCTGCTGCAACCTATTTTCGAGCGACTGCTCGAGGAGAACGAATGACATCCCCCCTCGACCCCCGTACCGCCGCCGTGCGCGCCGGTCTTGAGACCGATCCGTCCACGGGTGCGGTGGTGCCGCCGCTGCACCTCAGTTCGACCTACAGCTTTCCAGCGTTCGGCGAGAAGGGTCCGTACGATTACTCGCGATCGGGTAATCCTACCCGTGACCTCCTCGCTGCGGCGCTCGCCGATCTCGAGAACGGCGCAGGGGCCGTCGTCACCGGGTCCGGCATGGCGGCCATCGCGCTCGTCGGTCAGTTGCTGCCTCGCGGGTCGCGACTGATCGCTCCGCACGACTGTTACGGCGGCAGCTTCCGCTTGTTCAGCGCCTGGCAGCGACGAGGTGACCTTCAGGTCGAGTTCGTCGACTTCGGCGTTCCAGGTGCGCTGGCGTCTGCGCTTGCGGCACCCGCCGCCTTGGTGTGGGTCGAGACGCCGAGCAACCCGCTGCTGCGCATCACCGACATCGCTGCGACCGTTGCACTCGCGCGCTCCGCCGGGGCGCTCGTCGCCGTGGACAACACCTTTCTGTCGCCGGTGCTGCAGCAGCCTTTGTCTTTCGGTGCAGATCTGGTCGTCCATTCGACCACCAAATACCTCAATGGGCACAGCGATGTGGTGGGGGGTGCCGTGATCGCTGCGACGACCGAGCGGCATGCGGAGCTCGCGTGGTGGGCCAATGCCACGGGGGTCACCGGTTCCGCGTTCGACAGTTTCATGGTGCTGCGGGGATTGCGAACCCTGCATGCCCGCATGGCGATACACGAGTCGAATGCGGGCGCCTTGGCGGTGTGGCTCGAGGGACAGCGAGGCGTCCGGCGCGTGCTTTACCCCGGTCTTCGTTCGCATCCCGGCCACGCCCTCGCACAGGCACAGCAGCGCGGCTTCGGCGCCATCATCACGCTCGAACTCGAGGGCGGGGAGACAGCCGTCCGGCGGTTTGTCGAAACGGTGAAGCTGTTCTCGTTGGCCGAGTCTTTGGGGGGCGTGGAGAGCTTGATCGCCCACCCCTCGACCATGACCCACGCGGCGATGACCCCTGAAGCCCGCGCTGCGGCCGGCTTATCGGACGGTCTGCTTCGTCTGTCGGTGGGGATCGAAGCGCTGCCCGACCTGCAGCGTGATCTTGCGGCAGGTCTGGCCGCGCTCAGCTGAGTGCAGCGAACGCCTGCAACACCGCATCGCCCATCTGCCGGGTGCTGAGCACGGAGGTCGTGCCTCGGACCCCGGTAAGCGAAGCGTTGTCCGACACAGCGTCGCCGTCGACATCAGCGATGTCTGCGGTCCGAGCGCCGCCCGCGATGGCAGCGCGCACCGCCGCCTCGACCCGCAACGCCTCAGCGTCCAGTCCGAGCGAATGCCGCAGCAGCAGCGCCACGCTGAGCAGCGTGCCGCAGGGGTTGGCGATGCCGCGACCGGCGATGTCTGGCGCTGAGCCATGGATCGGTTCATAAAGACCACGCCGGCCATCGCCGAGCGCTGCCGAGGGCAGTACGCCGAGCGACCCTGCGATCATCGACGCCTCGTCGGTCAGGATGTCACCGAAGAGGTTCTCGGTGAGGATCACATCGAAGTCGCGCGGGCGACGCAGCAGATGCATGGCGGCGGAATCCACCAGCATGTGCGCGAGGGTGACGGTCGGGAACTCCTCGCGCATCACGCGTTCGCTCACCGCCCTCCAGAGCCGCGAGGTCTCGAGGACATTCGACTTGTCCACCTGTGTGACATGGTTGCGACGCTGCTTCGCGAGACGCCCGGCGACGCGGGACACACGCTCGATCTCCGCGACCGAGTAGGAGCACTCATCGAACGCCCGATCCCCTTCGCGCCACTTGCGGCCGAAATAGATGCCACCGGTGAGTTCACGCACGAACAGCAGGTCGACGCCCTCGATCACTGCCGCCTTGAGCGGCGAGGCGGCCCGAAGCTCCGGCAACACCGTCACGGGACGCAGGTTGGCGTAGACGCCGAGTTCCGCGCGCAAGCGCAACAGGGCGGGCTCCGGACGGACCGGCGCCGCGGGGCCCCACTTAGGCCCGCCGATGGCGCCGAGCAGCACGGCATCGGCGGCGAGACAGCCGGCCAAGGTCTGCGGCGGTAGGCCATCGCCATGCGCGTCGATGGCCGCGCCGCCGAACGGCAGCTCCTGCATCGTGAAATCATGCCCACCGGCGGCAGCGACGGCATGCAGCATCCGGAGCCCTTCGGCCACGACCTCAGGTCCGATACCATCGCCCCCGAGCACTGCGATGAGTGCTTTCATGGCCGCCGATCAACCGCTACGGCGCGCATCCGGCGCGACGGATTCATGGGCCGAGATCGCGGCATCCTGCGACAACAAGTAACCGAGTTCATCCACGCCGTTCAGCAGGCAATAACGCGAGAACGCCTCGATGGGAAAGGGCGCGGGGTCCCGTCCGTCTATCCGCAACTGTGCTTCCGCGAGGTCGATCTCGATCTCGGCGCCGGGGTTCGCGAGCAGCCACGCGTGGGTGGCCTCGTCGACGACGACCGGCAGCAGGCCGTTCTTCAAAGAATTATTGCGGAAGATGTCGGCGATCTCGGTGCTGACGATCGCTTGGAAGCCGTGGTCGACCAACGCCCAGGGCGCGTGCTCGCGTGACGAGCCGCAGCCGATGTTGCGACCGGCGACGAGGATCCGGCAACCGGCCGACTCAGGGCGGTTCAGGATGAAATCCGGCTTCGGCCGCCCATCGGCGTCGTAGCGCCAATCGGCGAACAGGGATTTTCCCAGTCCTTCCTTGACGGTCGTCGTCAGAAAGCGTGCCGGGATGATCTGGTCGGTGTCGATGTTGGTCGACGGCATGACGACGGTGCGTGAACGGATGACGGTGATCGGCTTCATGACAGGAACTCTCGCGGGTCGGTGACGCGTCCGCGGATGGCGGAGGCCGCCGCGGTTTCGGGGCTGGCGAGCAGCGTGCGGGCACCGACGCCTTGCCGACCCTCGAAGTTGCGGTTGCTGGTGCTGATCGCATACTCGCCCTTGCCGACCGTATCGCCGTTCATGCCGAGGCACATCGAGCAGCCTGACTCGCGCCACTCGGCGCCTGCGGCACGGAAGATCTCATCCAGACCCTCCGCTTCCGCCGCGGCCTTCACGGACTGGGAGCCGGGCACGACCAGCATGTGCACGCCGGCCGCCACGGTTCGGCCGCGCAGGACTTTCGCGGCGGCACGCAGGTCGCTGAGCCGACCGTTGGTGCAACTGCCGACGAACACCACGTTTATCGGCGCATCGCCGATCGGTTCGCCCGGGACAAGCCCCATGTACTTCATCGCGGCGTCGAACACCGGATCACCGCCACGCGCTGGGATGCGGCCGCTCACCGGCACCACCATGCCGGGGTTGGTGCCGTAGGTGATCATGGGCTCGAGCGCGGAGGCATCCAGGTGCACCGTCTTGTCGAACACGGCGCCGGGATCCGAGGGCAGGGCGCGCCAACGCTCGAGGGCGGCGTCCCATGCTGCGCCCTGCGGCGCCCGCGGACGCCCGCGCAGGTAGTCGAAAGTGACCTCGTCCGGCGCGATCATGCCCGCCCGCGCACCGGCTTCGATCGACATGTTGCAGACGGTCATACGCTCTTCCATGGAGAGCGCACGGATCGCCTCGCCGCGGTACTCGAGGACATACCCTGTGCCGCCCGAGACCCCGATCTGGCCGATCAACGCGAGGATCAGGTCCTTGGCCGTGACCCCGGCGGGCAGTCGACCCGCGACCTCTACTGCAAGGGTGCGAGGCTTTTTCTGCAGCAGACACTGCGTCGCGAGCACATGCCCGACCTCGGTCGTGCCGATGCCGAAGGCGAGGGCGCCGAACGCACCGTGCGTCGAGGTGTGGCTGTCGCCGCAGACGATGGTCTTACCGGGCTGTGTGACGCCGAGCTCCGGCCCGATGATGTGCACAATACCGCGGCGTGCATCCTGCATGCCGAGCAGTTCGACGCCGAACTCCGCGCAGTTCTGCTCCAGCTGCCGGATCTGCTTCGCGGCCGAGTCGATGGTGATGGGGGCGCCGCCGAACACCTGCTCGGTGCGGGTCGGCGTCGAGTGGTCCATCGTCGCCAGCGTGAGATCCGGCCGTCGCAGCTTGAGGCCCCGTTCGCGCAGCATCGTGAATGCCTGCGGCGAAGTGACTTCATGCGTCAGGTGCAGATCGACGAACATCACCGCGGGTGTATCTGCGGACTGCGGTGCGACCTCGTGGGCGGACCAGACCTTCTCGAACAGCGTGCGGGGCGAGGGCATCTCAGGCCACCGCCTGCGCGCGCCGCGACTGCTCGATGCGGTTGATGACCTCGAGGAAGGCGCGCGTCGCGGACTCGACGATATCGGTGGTCGCGCTCGCACCACGGTAGCTGCGCTGGTTGTACTCGACATACACCACCGCCTCACCCTGCGCGTCCTCGCCCTCGGACAGGCTGCGAAGCTCGAACTTCTGCAGCTTCGGTCGGATGCCGGTGGCCTCTTCGACGGCCTTGAACGCGGCATCCACCGGACCATCGCCACGGGCGCTGCGTTCGATGCGGGAACCGTCCGTGTGTGTGAGGGTGATCGTCGCCTCGCCGCTACCGCCCTGTGAGGCGGTCCGCAAGGCGGCGAGCGCCCAGGGACCTTGGTCGCCGTTCTCGGCCCGCAGCACGAGCGCTTCGATATCGCCATCGAAGAGCTCTTTCTTTTTGTCGGCGAGGGCTTTGAACTCCTCGAACACCCGCGCGAACTCAGCATCTTCGAGCGTGAAGCCCAGTTCGCGGATGCGTTCGCGCAGCGCGTGGCGGCCGCTGTGCTTGCCGAGCACCAGACTCGAGCGCGCAAGTCCGACATCCTGCGGACGCATGATCTCGTAGGTGCTGGCGTGCTTGAGCATGCCGTGCTGGTGGATGCCCGATTCGTGCGCGAAGGCGTTCTCGCCGACCACCGCTTTGTTGCGGGGGATGGGCATGCCGGTGATGCTCGAGACCAAGCGCGAGGTGGGGTAGAGGCGTTCGGTCTGGATACCGGTACGGGCGTTGAAGAAGGCTTCGCGGGTGCGCAACGCCATCACGACCTCCTCGAGCGAACAGTTGCCGGCCCGTTCGCCGATGCCGTTGATCGTGCACTCCACCTGCCTCGCGCCGGACACCACGGCCATCAGGCTGTTGGCGACCGCCATCCCGAGATCGTCGTGGCAATGCACCGAGAGCCTTGCGCGATCGATGTTGGGCACGTTCTTGCGCAGGTAGCGGAAGAGCTCGGCGAACTCGTGCGGCACGGTGTAACCGACGGTGTCGGGGATGTTCACCGTCGTCGCACCGGCATCGATCACGGCTTCGACCACTTGGGCGAGGAACTCGAGTTCGGTGCGCGAGGCGTCCTCAGGCGAGAACTCGACATCGTCACAGAACTCACGGGCGATCCGCACCCCCTCCACCGCATTGCGCAGGATCTCTTCCTTGGCCATGTTGAGTTTGTACTGGCGATGGATGGCGCTGGTGGCGAGGAAGACATGGATGCGGTGCTTGTCAGCATCGCGCAGCGCCCGCGCGGCTTTTTCGATGTCGTCCCGGTTGCAGCGCGCGAGGCCGCAGATGATGGGGCCCTGGACCTCGCGCGCGACCGCGTTGACCGACGCCCAATCGCCCGGCGAGGCGGCCGGAAAGCCGGCCTCGATCACATCCACGCCGAGATCGGCTAGCGCCTTCGCCACCCGCAGCTTCTCCGGCTGCGTCATGCTGCATCCCGGCGATTGCTCGCCATCGCGCAGCGTGGTGTCGAAGATCATCACTCGGTCGGCTTGGACAGACATGCTTAATGCTCCGGATTGGCGGGGTCGTATGGCGCTCAACGGCCCTGGTCGAGCCAAGGCATGCGGGCGCGCAGTGCAAAGCCGACCTTCTCGATCGGACGGTCGAGATCGGCCTTGAGCATGGCTTGGTACTTCTTGCGGCCGCTCTTGTTCTCACGGATCCATTGCCGGGCAAACTTGCCTTGCTGGATCTCTTTGAGGATCTTGCGCATCTCCGCCTTGGTCTGGCGCGTGACGATCCGCGGCCCGCGGGTGAGATCGCCGTACTTGGCGGTTTCGCTGATGAACTTGTGCATCTTCCAGATGCCACCCTCGTGCAGCAGGTCGACGATGAGCTTGAGCTCGTGCATGCACTCGAAGTAGGCGACCTCGGGCTGGTAACCGGCCTCGACCAGCGTCTCATAGCCGCGCACGACGAGTTCGGTCGCACCACCGCAGAGCACGGCCTGTTCCCCGAAGAGGTCGGTTTCGGTCTCCTCGGCGAAGGTCGTCTGCAGCACGCCGCCGCGGGTTCCGCCGATGCCGTCCGCATAGGACAGCGCCTTCGCGAACGCTTTACCGGAGGCGTCCTGATGTACGGCGAGCAACGCCGGCACACCGCGCCCTTGCTCGAATTGGCGGCGGACGAGATCGCCCGGGCCCTTCGGTGCGATCAGCACGACATCGAGGTCCTTGCGTGGCTTGATCTGCTTGAAGTGCACGTTGAACCCGTGAGCGAACAGCAATGTCGCGCCCTTGTCGATGTTCCCGAGGACGGATTTGTACAGGTCCTTCTGGGCGAGGTCCGGCGCCAGCATCGCGATGAGGGCTGCGCCCTTGACCGCATCGATCGGCTCGGCGACCGGAAGCTTGTCCTTCTTGGCCTTCTTGAAGCTGTCACCCTTGCGGACGCCGACCACGACGTCATAGCCGCTGTCGCGCAGGTTCAGCGCATGAGCGCGTCCCTGGCTGCCGTAACCGAGCACGCAGATGCGCGCGCCCTTCAGCGCCTTCTTGTCGACGTCCTTACGAGAAAACATCTTCATGTCCCGACTCCCTGATTGTGTGTCTGTCGTTGCGTTGGATCAGCGCCCGCCATCGGGCCGTAAAAAAAAACCCCGCAGCGGCGAGGTGCCGGTGCGGGGTCCTTTGGTGTCTTAGCGTCTGCCGGTAATTTGGCGTTTGGCTCAGAACCCGGCGCGCGACCCGCACCCGCTGCGTAGACGCAGCGATAGCCCAAACGATAGCTGCCGACCGGGAAGAGAACCGGCGACAGAAACCGAGGTGGACTGGATGCAAGCCATGCGCTATTCAAGCATCGACGAAGCCCCGCTGTCAAACTTCCCGCTGCCCGCGTCTGCGCGATAATCAGATAAAATAAGGGCCTCCATGACATCCGACCCACCCGTTGACCTATCTGTTGAGATGATCCTTCCGGCGATCCACGCCCATTTGGCCGATGCGCTGGCAGTCGCCCCGGAGGACAGTGCTAGCGAGTCGGTGCCGATCTGGCTGTTGCGCGATTCCGAGACGGCATCCTGGCGCGCGACCCAGACCGCAGCGGTGGCCGCATGGCTCGACACCCACGAGTTTCGGGGCGAGCGCCACCGCGTGCTGCTTCTGCCGCGACCCGACGGCGCAGTCGCCGGGGTCGTGCTGGGACTAGGCGCGTTGCCTGCCATCGAGGCCTTGTCTCCTTGGACGCTCGCAGGGCTGCCTGAAAAGCTGCCACCCGGCTCCTACCGTTTTGCGCGCGACCTGCCGCCCGTCACGGCGGACCACGCGGTGCTCGGTTGGCTGTTGGGCTCGTTGCCGCCGCCACCACTGCGCAACGGGTCGAAGGTAGGGGCGAGCGTCCCCCGTCGCGCACGGCTCTGTCCGCCGTCGTCCTGTGATCTCGACGCGGTGACCCGGGAGGCGCTTGCACTGGGCTGGGCGCGCGATCTGATCAACCGCCCTCCGAACCTGTTGGGACCCGCCGAATTGGCTGCTGTCGCGGTCGCCATGGGCGCGGGGTGCGGCGCCCGTACGGAAGTCATCGTGGGCGACGACCTGTTGGCCGCTGACTATCCGATGATCCATGCCGTCGGCCGCGCGGCGGGGCGCGCCGCTGAACGCGCGCCGCGCCTCATCGATCTGCGGTGGGGTGACGAGCGGCATCCCAAGGTCACGATCGTGGGCAAAGGGGTCTGCTTCGATTCGGGTGGACTCGACATCAAACCGGGCGCTGCGATGGCGCTGATGAAAAAAGACATGGGCGGCGCTGCGGTCGCGCTCGGGCTTGCGGGATTATTGATGGCACGCCGCGCCCCGATCCGTTTGCGCCTGCTGGTGCCTGCGGTCGAGAACTCGATCGGCGGCGACGCCTATCGGCCCGGAGATGTACTACGGTCTCGGCGGGGTCTGACCGTCGAGGTCAACAACACCGATGCCGAAGGTCGCTTGGTGCTCGCGGACGCGCTGTGGGAAGCCTGTACTGAGCGCCCGGCGCTGCTGCTTGATTTCGCGACCCTGACCGGCGCGGCACGCACGGCGCTCGGGCCAGAGCTTCCGGCGTTGTTCAGCAACGATCCGCAGTTGTCGGCGATCGCGCAGCGCTGCGGCGTCGAGTCCCACGACCCCGTCTGGCCGATGCCGCTCTGGGACAGTTACGACGACGAGCTCTCAAGCAGGGTGGCCGACCTCAGCAATGTCGCGCCGTCCGCCTTCGCCGGTGCCGTGTTCGGCGCGCTGTTCCTGCGCCGCTTCGTGGCACCGGATGTCCCGTGGGCGCACTTCGACCTGTACGCTTGGAACGTCCGCGAGCGCCCGGGACGACCGGTTGGTGGTGAGGCCCAATGCCTGCGCCTTGCCGACCGCCTGATCCGCGAGCGCTGCGGCTGACGCCAACGATCGATCGACCTACCACCCACCCAAGGCCTGCCAACCCATGAAAGCAAAGACCGTCCGACCCACGCCACGCAAGAGCGGGGCTGCGAAGACTCAAGCAGCCGCACGCAAAAAAGCGACGGCCGCGGTCCATGACCCGCGCCGTTGGTCGAGGTTGGTCGTCGATGGCGCCAAGCAGTCCCCCTCACGCGCGATGTTGCGGGCGGTCGGTTTCACTGATGCCGATTTCCAGCGACCCCAGATCGGCGTCGCGTCGACTTGGGCGAACCTCACGCCTTGCAACATGCACATCAACGAGCTCGCCGGCGAAGCGGTCCGGGGCGTCGATGCCGCGGGCGGCAAGGGCGTGCTCTTCAACACCATCACGGTGTCCGATGGCATCTCCATGGGCTCGCCCGGGATGCGTTATTCATTGGTGTCCCGCGAGGTGATCGCGGACTCCATCGAGACCGTGGCCGGCGCCGAAGGGTTCGATGGACTCATCACCATCGGCGGCTGCGACAAGAACATGCCAGCTTGTGCGATCGCCATCGCGCGTCTCGATCGTCCTTCCGTGTTCGTCTACGGCGGCACCATCCGTCCCGGTGTGCGGCAGCGCGACATCGTCTCGGTGTTCGAGGCCGTCGGCGGTCATGCGGCAGGAACGGTGAGCGACGAGGAACTGGCCGAGGTCGAGCGCACGGCGATCCCCGGACCCGGTAGTTGCGGTGGCATGTATACCGCCAACACGATGGCGTCGGCCATCGAGGCGCTCGGTCTTTCGTTGCCCGAAAGCTCGGCGCAGGAGGCGGTCAGCCCGGTGAAACTCGAGGATTGCCGGCGCGCGGGCGAGGCGGTGGTGCGTCTCGTCGCAGCAGGGATCACGCCCCGTCGCATCCTCACCCGGAAGGCCTTCGAGAACGCGATCACCGTGGTCATCGCGCTCGGTGGCTCTACGAACGCGGTGCTGCACCTCATCGCCATGGCGCACGCCGCCCGTGTACGCATCACACTCGATGACTTCACCCGCGTCGGTCGGCGCGTACCGGTGCTCGCGGACATGCGGCCGAGCGGTCGTCACTCGATGTCCGATCTGGTGGCCATCGGCGGCATCCGGCCACTGATGAAGCGTCTGCTCGACCGCGGTCTGCTGCACGGCGAGTGCCTGACCGTGACCGGCAAGACCATGGCGGAGAACCTCGAAGGCGCCACCGATTATCCGCCCGGACAGCAGGTCATCCGAAGCGCCGACAACCCCATCAAGGCCGACAGTCATCTGGTCGTGCTGCGCGGTAATGTCGCGCCCGAGGGTGCGGTGGCGAAGATCACCGGTAAGGAAGGCCTCGCGTTCACCGGACGGGCGCGTGTCTTCGACGGTGAGGAGCGCGCCACCGCGGCGATACTCGCGGGCCGCGTCAAAGCGGGTGATGTGGTCGTCATCCGCCACGAGGGCCCGCGGGGCGGGCCGGGCATGCGCGAGATGCTGAGTCCCACGGGGGCGATCATGGGTCGCGGTCTCGGCGATAAGGTCGCGCTGATCACTGATGGGCGTTTCTCGGGCGGTAGCCACGGCTTCGTCGTCGGGCACATCTCGCCGGAGGCCGCGCTCGGCGGGCCGCTTGCGCTGCTGCGTAACGGCGATCGCATCACCATCGACGCCGTGCGTCGGCGTATCGATGCAGAGGTCTCGTCAACGGAATGGCGTGCGCGCCGCAAGGCGTGGAAAGCGCCGAAGCCTTATGCGACGACCGGCGTGCTGGCCAAGTACGCGCGCATCGTCCGCAGCGCGTCGGAAGGCGCCATCACCGATTGACCGTTCGGACGGTTGTCAGGTCGCATCGGGGCGGTTAGAGTGCAGTGGTGCGGGGGGCGCGACGATTTTCGCAGGCTCCATCTCGTGAACCCCGCAGTGACACAATTGTCATATCAGTTAGCAGGGTCTTCGGCGTCATCCGGGCCTCACGGTCTAGATGATGTCGAGGTTGAGGTTGCACCTGTCATGGAACACGGGTAGTTTCCCGCACCAGCAGGCACAACCGGGCGAGCAATCGCCGCACAACGGCGCGAGAGACCATGGCTTCATACGTACAGCAGAACAATTCCCGCCGAATGGGCGTCCTGGTGGGCATCGGCCTCTTCCATATCCTGTTGGTATATGGACTCATGTCCGGTCTGGCACGCAAGGTCATCGAGGTGGTCGTTGCGCCCATCCAGACAGAATTGCTCGAAGACATCAAGCCGGAGGATAAGCCGCCGCCGCCGCCGCCGCCGCAGATGGAGCGCCCGCCGGTGCAGGTGCCTCCGCCGGACATCTCCATCGACATCCCGATGGAGACCAACACCACCGCGATCAGCAACGTGACCGACCGGCCGGTATCACCGCCCGCACCGGTCGCAGTGGTCGAGCGGAGACCCGTCCGCGTCGCTCCCAAGCTTGACTTGCGTCGCTCCCCGTCCACGGATGAGTTCTACCCCGCCTCGGCGCGACGCGCAGAGATCCAGGGTGTGACCACGGTCCGGATGTGCGTCGGTGCGAACGGAAGGATGTCCCAAGAGCCGACCGTGGCAAACAGCTCGGGTAACACCTCCCTCGACCAGGCCGCTTTGAGGTGGTCCCGTCGCGCCCGCTGGTCGCCGGGCACCGAGGACGGAAACCCCGTCGAAATCTGCCCCTCTTTCAATGTCCGTTTCAAATTGACCGACTGATACCAACCTAATTTTTTTTGTGACGAGGGGTCATGCCCTCGTCCGACCACCGCAGAGGAAAACATGGAAAACCAAGCCGCCACCGTCGTAGTCGAGAACCCGTTTGGTCTGGAGGCCATGTGGGCCTCGGGAGACTGGGTCATCAAGGGAACACTGTTCATCATGGTGATCATGTCGCTCGTCACCTGGTACATCCTGATCATGAAGCTCATCGACCAGCGCAAGCTCATCGCTTCGGCCAAGCTTGCGTCCGAGAAGTTCTGGACCGCCGGTTCGCTGCGCGAGGCCGTGGACAAGCTGCCGAAGGGCGACACCTACCGCTCGATCGCAGAGGACGGCCTGCGCGCCACGCAGCACCTCGAGGGGCGTTCGGCCTCGGATCGCGTCGGTCTCCACGATTGGACGGTGATGTCGTTGCAGCGGTCGCTTGACGCCATCAACTTCAACTTGGCGGGCGGTATGGCCGCTCTCGCGACGATCGGTTCTACGGCGCCGTTCGTGGGCCTGTTCGGCACGGTGTGGGGCATCTACAACGCGCTCGTGGCGATCGGCACCTCTGGTCAGGCCAGCATCGACAAGGTCGCAGGCCCGGTCGGCGAAGCCCTCATCATGACGGCGATCGGCCTTGCGGTCGCAGTGCCGGCGGTCATGGCGTACAACTGGCTTGGTCGTCGCAACAAGGCGATCCAGGGCGATCTGGCAAATTTCACCTCTGACCTGCACGATTCGTTGGTCACGGGTGCCCGCATCGCGGTGCCCCAGGCCGCCGCAGTCGCCGCAGCGAAGAAGTGATCATCCGCATCGACAAGTTTCCGGATCAGTGTCGGGGTGGGCTCTGCCACCCCGACCTGTCCCGGCAGAGGTGACCTGACATGGCGATGAGCGTTGGATCCTCAGAGGCTGATGAGCCGATCTCCACCATCAACACCACGCCGCTCGTGGATGTCATGCTGGTGCTGTTGATCATCTTCCTGATCACCATCCCGGTGATCACAAAGACCGTGAAGGTGACGCTGCCGAAGGCCGCGAACATCCCCACAGCGACCAAGCCGGAGAACATCACCGTGGCGGTCGATTCCAGCGGGGCGATCTACTGGAACAACACCGCTGTCCCTGACACGACGGCGCTCATCGAGCTCGTGAAGGTGGAGGCGGTGAAGGATCCGCAGCCTGAGATCCACATCCGCGGGGATGCGGAGGCGCGGTACGAAGACATCGGTAAAGTGATGTACTCGATCCAGCGGGGCGGTGTCGTGAAAGTGGGCTTCATCACCGAACCCGATCGCGGCATCCGCGGCGTTCGCTGACACAAGGGGATCCGTAACATGGGAATGAGTGTAGGAAGCACCGAAGGCGATGAGATGTGCGACATCAATACGACGCCGCTCATCGACGTCATGTTGGTGCTGCTGATCATGTTCATCATCACCATCCCGGTGATGACGCATGCGGTGAAACTCGATATGCCGCGACCGACCAACGCGCCGCCGCCGCCGGTCCAACCGGAAGTGATCACCATCGAGATCGATTTCGATGGTACGGTGCTCTGGAACGGCACCACGGTCCAAGACCTCGAGGTACTCGAGAAGTATTTCAGGGTAGAGTCGCGGAAGGACCCGCAGCCTGAGTTGCACATGCGGCCTGACAAGCGTTCGAAGTACGATGTCGTCGCGCGTGTCCTGGCGTCGGCGCAACGGAACCGGATGCAGAAGATCGGCTTCGTGAACGTCTCCGAATTTGCTGATTGAGCCCCGCCCGTCGGCGGGGGTCGGACAGCAATCAACACCTCGCCGCATCCCCAGTAAGGATGCGGCGTTTTTTTATGCGGCTCTCGGGTCGCACCAGAGGGGATACATGATGACTCGAGTGTTCGGTTGGGCGGTCGCAGCGGCGGCCTTGTTGCTGGCGACTCCGGTCGTCAAGGCACAGTCGGTCAGCAAAGGCGTGGCCAAGACCTTGGCTGCCGCGCAGACGGCCAGCAAATCGCGTCGATGGGGGGAATGCCTATCGAAGCTGCGTGAGGCCGAGGGCGCTGGTGGTCTGAACTCCTACGACTCGTTCGTCATCAACGAGCTCCGCGGTTACTGCGCTTTGTCCTCAGGGGACAGCAATACCGCGATCCGCGCCTACGAGTCGAACCTCGGATCGCAGTTTGCCGCCAACAAGGGCGCCCGCATCAAAGCGCTCATGCAACTCCACTACAACAACCGCAACTACCCCCGTGCGATCGAGTACGGTCGTCAGGCTCAGAAGGCCGGTTCTGCGGACGCCGATGTCAATACGCTGCTCGCGCAGTCCTACTATCAGCAAGGGGACTTCAAGGCGACCCGCAGTTTCACCGCTGAACTCATCAGTCAGGCGGAACGACGCGGGCAGCCGCCTCGGCAGAACTATCTTCAGCTCAACCTGAACGCCTGCATCAAGCTGAAGGACACCGCCTGCGAGACCGCAGGGTTCGAGAAGCTCGTCACCTATTATCCGAACCCGGAGGGCTGGGCGAGCCTCATGCAGTCGATGCTGAAGGGCGGTCCGGATGTCACCCTCATGAATTCCTTCCGGCTTGCGTCGGAGGTCGGCGCGTTGTCGCGTGGCAGCGATTACACGGAACTTGCGCAGTTGGCACTCGAGCGTGGACTGCCCGGCGAAGCGGCCGCGGTCATGGAGACCGCGTTCGCCCGCAAGATCTTCACCGAGCAGCGCGACATCGACCGCAATACCCGCCTACTGAACTCGGCGAAGGCGAAGGTGGCGGCTGACAAGGCCGGGCTGGCTGCCGCCGATCGTGCTGCCGCGGCGGGTGCCTCCGCCGAAGACGATCTGCGCGTCGCGCAGGCCTACATGAGCTACGGGATGAATGCCCAAGCGGTTGTCGCGGCTGAGCGCGCGGTCAAGAAGGGCAACGGGAAGACGCCCGGCGAAGCCCAACTCGTGCTCGGTTTGGCGCAGTACAAAGCAGGCAACAAGCCTGCTGCAGTGAAGGCCTTCAAGTCGGTCAAGGGTGATCCCGGACTCGAGCGGGTGGCCAAGCTTTGGGCGCTTCGCGCTCAGTGATCCATCCCTAGGCCGTCCCCCACATCAAACGCCACGCTCTGGAGACCACCATGACGCTCAGCCAGGCCGTCCGTATCGTCGTACTCTCCGCTGCATTGCTCGGCGCGGCGCCCTCGCTCCACGCTCAAAGGGCGAAGGACGGGAAGCCGCCCCCGGCCGCCAAAGGGCCGTCCGTTTCGAAAACGATCGCGAAGCAAGCGCAAGCTGCGCAGGCAGCCATCAAAGCCGAGGATTGGAACGCGTGCCTCGCCGCGTTGGCTGAAGCGGGGGCGATGCCCGAGCGCACACCTTACGATGATTATGCGATCAACGAATTGCGAGTCCCGTGCGCGGCGCGTCGCAACGACCTCCCGACCGCGGAGGCGTCGCTCGTCAAGGGGCTCGAGATCGGTCAGGCGAACGGTTTCATGGATGACGCAGCGATCAAGCAGCGACATAAACAATTGATGCAGGTCAACTACCAGCTCAAGAACTACGCGAAGGTCAACGAGTACGGCAAACTCGCCATCGCCGCCGAGCCCGCCAACAACGATCTCCGGGTCATGGTGGGTCAGGCCCTCTATCTGACTCCGGACTACCCGGGTACGGTGGCCTTCATCGAGCCGTGGGTGGCCGAGATGGCCCAGCGCAATGAGACGCCGCCGGAGATCGCGCTCGGGCTTTGGACCAGTGCCTGCGTCCGCTCCAAAGACAACGCGTGCACATTCCGTGCGGTCGATAAGCAGGTCGTTTATGCGCCGTCCGACGAAGCGTGGACGAACCTGTATCTTTTGCTGATCCGATCTGCGCCAGCCGATCAGGCCTTGAATGTGCTGCGGCTGGGCCACGAAGTGGGTGCCCTCAAGGCCGGCGACGATGTGACCGAGTACGCGTCGCTCGCCCTCGAGAAGGGTTTCCCTGGCGAAGCCCAGTCGGTCATGGAGGCCGCGATCGCCGCCGGCAAATTCGGTGAGCCCGGGAAGGCGACACCGGGCGCCAACAGTCTCCTGCAGTCGGCCAAGGCCGCGGCAGCGCCTGACCGCGCAACGCTCGCGAAGCAGGCGAAGGACGCGGCAGCCGCCAAGACCGGTACGCCTGAGGTCCGGCTGGGACAGGCCTACCTCAGCTACGGTCAACCGGCCGAGGCCGCTGCCTCCATCGATCGAGGGCTTGCGCGCGGTGGCGTAAAGGATCTCGCCGATGCGAATCTGTCGTTGGGTATCGCGCGACTGAAGGCGGGTGACAAGGCAGGCGCCGCCACCGCGTTCGACGCCGTCACGGGCAACCCCTTCGTCGAGCGCCTCGCTGGGTACTGGAAGCTTCGCACGCGCTGATCGCCTTTGTGCGGCTGCCGGGTTCAGGCCCGGCGGCCGTTCAGGCCCAACGTCCGTTTTAGGGGGATGAGCGCCGCTCTATCAGCTCGATCCACTCGCCCGCAGGGCCGAGGCAGACTGCGGCTCGGCGGCCATGATAGGGCGCCTCAGGCAAGGCCTCAGGCGCTGCAAGGTAATCGAGGTCGGTCGGGAAAGAGTCGACATCGAAGCTCACCATCGCGATCGCGGGCGGCAGCTCGCCGTCGATCGCGGGCCGCGCAAGCGTGGCCGCCGGCATCGTGTCGGCTTCGATGAATGATTGTCCCTGCAGCGTCAACGCCGCAAGGTCATGCAGGGTGTCGACAGGCAGCTGCTGCGCACCCGAGAGCACCGAGATCACGGCAGGGATCACCGGGGCTGTGGCCACGCCGAAATGCGTCGAATAGAACGCATTCGCAGCCGCAGCGGAGGGTGCCCCCAAGATCACGATGAACACCCGATCGATGGCATGACGCGCCTCCGGCGTGTCGAACTCCGGTAACCGTTCCTTGAAGGAAGTGAGATAGAGGGATTCGCCGGCAGGCCCGAGGGCTTGCAACGCCCGGATCTTGTCGGAGAACGAAAGATCGGCAGGCGGACCGATGATCGGAAAGGGTGAACCCGCCAGTCGTTCGGCACAGGCATCCGTGTCCTGGACCATCAGCTCCGCCGCATTCCAACCGAAATGACAGAAGGGCTTGTAGTTCGCGGGTGTGCGGCTCTCGACGAATCGCAGAAAGGTCGGCCCATCACCTTGCGGCAACATCGTCGCGTAGCGACGGTCGGCGAGCAGGGGGCGCGCCCAAAGCCGTGCCTGCCGGGGGCTGATCCGCCCATGGTCGATGAGTTGGTGGCCGAGATAGAGGCTATAGGCGTCTACCAAGCGTTGTACGTCGGGGGTGGCGAGGGTGACGCAGGAGATCGGACCGAGTGTGGTCATGGTATTTTATCCGGGTGAGGGGGCGACAGCTCGGCAAGGTACCGCCGCGCACGCTCTAAGGTCGTGACCTCGGCGTACTTGGCTTGCAGGTCGAAGAGATTCGCCTCGTGCGGGCCGGGTGCGCGGTCACCGACCGCCTCCCTGACGACGACCGGGACGAAACCGTGCTGGCAGCAATCGACGGCGCTTGCCCGTACGCAGCCGCTGGTGGAGACGCCCGCGATCAGCACCGTGTCGACACCGAGCGCCGTCAGCGTTGAGGCGAGGGGGGTGCCGAAGAACGCACTGGCGTACTGCTTGATGATGTGGGTCTCCCCCGCGATCGGCTCAAGCCCGCTCGCGAACTGCGCCAACTCAGGGTGTCGACCGGCCTCGAAACAGGCGAGCGCTGGGACTTTCCGGAAGAACACGCCACCATCTCGGCCGCCCGGTTGGTAGGCGACCGAGGTGTGGACGATGGGGATGCCCGCCACGCGCGCTGCCCGCAACAACACCTCGCAATCCGTTCGGGTCTGCTCGACTCCCGCGTAGAGCGGGGAACCGGGGACGAGATAGGCCTGTACGAAGTCGATCACCAGCAGCGCGGGGCGGCGCCCCCAAGCGAGCCCTTGCCCGAAGCCTCCGCGGGCGTAGTTGTCAGCCAGTGATTCGTTCATCGGGTCAGATCACTTTTGCAGCGCGCAGGGCGGCCAATCGTTCAGCGGTATACCCCAAGATCCGGCTGTAGATCTCGTCGTTGTGTTCGCCGAGCGCCGTCGGCGCGGCGGAGCGGATCCCACCGGGTGATTCGGAGAGCTTCGGCGCGACATTCTGCATCTTGAGGTCGCCGAAGTAGGGGTGCTGGGTGGTGACGATGGCTTGGCGGGCCTTGAAGTGCGGATCCTCGAGCATGTCGGGCGCACGATAGATCAACCCCGCAGGCACCCCGTGTTTGTCCATCGATTCGAGCACTTCGCGGGTGGTCAGCGTCTGGGTCCAGGCCTCGATCAGCCCGTCGAGCAAGCGCTGGTGGGTGCCGCGGGCTTGATGATTGACGAAGCGCGGATCTTTCGGCCATTCCCGTTGTTCCATCGCCTCGCACAGGCGCGCGAAGACGGTGTCCTGGTTGGCGGCGATCAGCACGAGGCCATCGAGTGTCTTGTAGACATTGGACGGTGCGACGTTCGGAAGGATCGCGCCGGTGCGCTCGCGGATGAAGCCGGTTTTGTCGTACTCGGTGATCAGCGACTCCATCATCGCCAGCACCGCTTCATAGAGCGCTGAATCGACCACCTGCCCGCGACCGGTGCGCTCGCGATAGTGCAGGGCGGAGAGGGCGCCGAGGCAAGCGAAGGTCGCCGCCAGTTCATCGCCGATGCTGATACCCATCCGTGACGGCGGGGTCGACGGATCGCCGACCACATAGCGCATGCCGCCCATGGCCTCGCCGATCGCACCGAACCCGGCGCGGTGGGAATAGGGGCCGGATTGGCCATAGCCGGAGACCCGGATCATGATCAGCCGCGGGTTGATGCGGGAGAGTTCCTCGTAACCGCAGTTCCATTTCTCCAAGGTCCCGGGCCTGAAGTTCTCAAGTAAAAAATCAGCATTCTTCACTAAGTCCTTGAGAATGCTCTGTCCGTCTTCTTGCCGCATGTCGAGAGTGATGGCTTTTTTGTTGCGGGCGACCACCGGCCACCAGAGGGACGGCTCCCCGGCTTTCTGACGGCCCCACACCCGCAGCGGGTCGCCCTGACCCGGCGGTTCGATCTTGATGACCTCCGCGCCCATGTCGCCGAGCAGCTGGCCACAGAACGGTCCGGCCAACAGCGTCCCCATCTCGATCACCCGCAGATCGGACAACGGACCATGTTTGAATTTCGGGTCGGCGGACATGCAGTACTCCTGACGGTGACAGACGCTCGCGTTTGTACCCACCACATCGTCGCGGGTCAAGGTGGCCCAGTCCCCCGGGGGCGCATCACCGACAGGATGGACTAAACTACGGGCGCGTCTACTGAGCCAACTGCGCGTCACCCATCTGCCCATCTCTTGATCTACGAGGAACGCCCATGACCGCGAGTGTCGAGATCGTCGAGGTCGGCCCGCGTGATGGCCTACAGAGCGAACCCGGGGTGTTCCCGACGGCCGCCAAGATCGAGTTCATCGAACGACTGTTCGATGCAGGTCTGCGCCGGATCGAAGTCTCGAGCTTCGTGAATCCGAAGAAGGTCCCCCAGATGGCGGATGCGGAAGCGGTGCTCAGCGGTCTTCGTAGACGCGAGGGCGTCCACTTCATCGGCTTGGTGCTCAATCGCCGTGGCTACGAGCGTGCTGCTGCCGCCGGTTGCAACGAGATCGGCATGGCGGTGGTCGCAAGCGACACCTTCAACCGCCGCAACCAGGGCGTCAGCACCGATGAATCCATCGCTGCGTGGCTTGAGATCGCGCGCGAGGCCAATGCGGCAGGGTTGCGCCCGACCATCACGATCGGCGCCTCGTTCGGCTGCCCCTTCGAAGGCGAGGTCCCCGTCGAGCGGGTCATCGACATCGCTCGACGGGTCGCCGAGGCGGGGCCCTACGAGATCGCGTTCGCCGACACCATCGGCGTCGGCGTCCCGGCTCAGGTCGCGGAAGTCTTCGGCCGAGCCCGTGAAGCGCTGCCCGGTTTCCGGCTGCGCGGTCATTTCCACAACACACGCAACACCGGTCTGGCCAACGCCTATGCGGCGGTCGAGGCGGGTGCGGTGACGCTCGATGCGAGCGCAGGCGGTATCGGCGGCTGCCCCTTCGCGCCGGCGGCGACCGGCAACATCCCGACCGAGGATCTGGTCTATCTGCTCGAGCGCTCCGGTATCGCCACGGGCGTGGATCTCGATCGGCTCCTCGCGACCGGCGAATGGTTGCAGCAGACCTTGGGACGGACCGTCCCGGGGATGCTGCTGAAGGCGGGCAATTTTCCGGCGGCCGCGCGCGCGGTCTGACCGCTACGCGACGGTCTGCCTCGATATCTCAAGTCATGCGGACGGCCACGCATTGCGTGGGCGGCCGCTAGGCTGGATACTCGGTACTTCTCACTGCAACGAGAGCCCAAGGGGGGCGCATGTCATATCGTCTGGGTGTAGATGTCGGCGGCACGTTCACAGATCTGCTGCTGGTCCACGAAAAAACGGGGAAGACCTGGTCCGCCAAGGTCCCCTCCACGCCGGCCGATCAATCGATCGGCGTGCTCAACGGCATCCTCCGCGTCTGTGAGCGTGCGGGCATCGACCCGCAGATCATCGACCATGTGATGCACGGCACGACCGTCGCCACCAACACGGTGCTCACCGGCACCGGCGCCCGGGTCGGCTTGGTCACCACCAAAGGCTACCGGCAGGTGCTGCAGATCGCGCGCTCCTACGTCCCGGGTGGTCTCGGCGGTTGGATCATCTACAACAAGTCCCTGCCGATGGCGCCGCTCGCCTGCACCATCGAAGCGGACGAACGCGTGAGCGCAAAGGGTGAAGTCGTGCGCGGTCTCGACGAGGAGGCGCTGCGCAAGAGCCTGCGGACCCTCAAGGTGCAGAAGATCGAAGCGCTCACCGTCTCCCTAATCAATTCCTTCGCCAATCCGGCGCATGAGCAGCGGGTGCGCGAGATCGCGATCGAGGAGTTGCCGGATACGCCGGTCTCGCTGTCGTCCGATGTCGTCCCGGAGATGCAAGAGTACGAGCGCACCGTCACCACGGTCGCGAATTCCTATGTCCGTCCGCGCGTCGACCGCTATGTCCGCAACCTCAAGGACAAACTCGCCAAGGTCGCCAAGAACGCCAAGCTGCACATCCTTCGGTCGGACGGTGGTCTCGCGTCGGCCTCGTCAGCCGCGGAGTTCCCGGTCAACCTGCTGATGTCCGGCCCTGCGGGCGGCGTCACCGGCGCGCTTTGGGTCGCCGTGCAGGCGGGATTCCCGAATCTGCTGACCGTGGATGTCGGTGGCACCTCGACCGACGTCGCCCTCATCAGCGGTGGTCAGCCTCGCTTGCGTCGTGAGACGACGGTCGGCGATGTCACCGTGCGCGCCTCCTCCGTCGATATCCGCACCGTCGGCGCAGGTGGCGGTTCGATCGCCCACGTCCCTGAGCTCACCAAGGCGCTGCGCGTCGGACCGCAGTCGGCGGGCGCCGACCCGGGCCCGGCTGCCTACAACCGCGGCGGTACGGAGCCTACGGTGGCCGATGCGAACATCGTCCTCGGCTATCTGCCCGAGATGCAGAAACTCGGCGGTGACATGGTCCTCGACCGCTCGCTTGCCATGGCAGCCGTCAAGAAGATCGGCGATGCGCTCGGGCTCAACACCCGGCAAGCGGCGCAAGGCATCTACAACATCGTCAACGAGAACATGGTCGGCGCGCTGCGCCTCGTGTCCGTGGAACAGGGCTATGACCCCCGCGAGTACGCGCTGATCGCTTTCGGTGGAGCGGGTCCGTTGCATGCCAACGCGCTGTCGCGTCTGCTCGGGTCATGGCCGTCGATCATCCCGCCCGGCCCTGGCGTGCTCTGCGCGTTGGGTGATGCCACCACGGCGGTGCGCGATGAGCGTGCCCGCACCTATGTCCGCAAGTTCAGCGAGACCACCGCCAAGGAGATCGAGAAGATCCTGAAGGGGCTCGCAACCGACGCCTCGAAGGGCATCGAGGCCGAGGGCGTCAAGAAGTCGGAGATCAGCACCACCTACCAAGTGGATGTGCGCTACCACGGCCAAGGCCTGCGCCTGTCGGTCGAGGTGAACCTCGGGGATCTCCAGAAGAAGGGATTGAAGGCGATCTCCGACAAGTTCGACGCGGAGCACAAGCGGCTCTTCACTTTCACGCTGCCGCGTGAACACGAACTCGTCACGCTGCGCGCCGCCGTCCAGGGCCAGGGCATCAAGATCAAGCGTCCCTTGCTCGCCAAGGGCGGCACTGATCCGAAGGCGGCGATCGTCGGCAAGCAGAAGGCCTTCATGGACGGCAAGGACGTCAATGCGATCGTCTATGACCGCGCCAAGTTCAAAGCCGGCAACAAGGTCCGAGGTCCGGCGATCGTGATGGAGATGGACTCCACCTCGGTCATCCTGCCGAAACACACCGGCCATGTGGACAAGTCCGGTTGCATCCTCATCTACCCCGATAACTTCAAGGCGCCCAAGAAGGCCGCCGGCAAGAGGAAGTGATCCCATGCCCGCAACGATCATCCAGCGCAACAAGAAGCCCTTCAAGAAGACGAAGGTCGACACCGTCACCATCGACATCATCGAGAGCGCGCTCCGTAATGCGCGCTACGAGATGGACACCGTGCTCTTCCGGACGGCGATGTCGCCCGGTATCCGCGAGCAGCATGACGAGTTCCCGATGATCGCCAACACCGACGGCAAGATGGTCGTCGGGCAGTTCGGTTCGTTCATCTGGGGCTTCATGCAGGGTTACGACGGCACGGTGGAAGAGGGCGACATCTTCCTCACCTCCGACCCGTACTCGGTCAACGGCGCGATCAGCCACGCCAACGACTGGCTCATGCTGATGCCGGTCTATCGCGGCGGCCGCATCATCGCCTGGTCGGCGATGTTCGGTCACATGACGGATGTGGGCGGCAAGGTCCCGGGATCGCTGCCGACCGACGGCACCACGATCTACGAGGACGGGATCGTCGTCCCGCCCACCAAGATCTTCAAGGCAGGCAAACTCAACGAGGATGTGCTGCGCGTCGTCCTGCACAACTGCCGCTTGCCGGAATGGAACCTGTCGGATTTCAACGCGATCACGGCGGCTCTGCGCACCGCGGCCGCCCGTTGCATCGAGATCGCCGAGCGTTTCGGTGACGATGTGCTCTATTCGGCGATGGACGCCATGCTCGAGCGCAACAAGCGGGCGATGCGTGTGCTGATCCGCCAGAACGTCCCGGAGACCAAGCAGTTCTTCGAGGACTACATCTGCGATGACGGTCTGAACATGGGCCCCTACCGCATCAAGTGTGCGATGTGGCGCGAGGGTGACAAGTGCATCTTCGACTTCGCGGGTACCGACCCGCAGTCGATCTCTTCGATCAACTTCTTGTTGAACGAAGAGATGTTCAAGATGTTCGCCGGCATCTACATGATCATGGTCTTCGACCCGCAGATCCTCTTCAACGACGGCTTCTACGACCTCATGGAAGTGCGTATCCCGCCGGGAAGCCTGCTCAAGCCTCTGAAGCCTGCCGCGCTCTCCTGCCGCACCCACGCGCTCGGCCGCATCTTCGACATCCTTGCGGGTCTGCTCGGTCAGGGCAACCCGGACTTCATGTGTGGCGCCGGCTTCTCGGACAGCCCGCACTTCATGTACTCGGGATACGACAAGAACGGCGAGTGGTATCAGCTCTACCAGATCACCTTCGGCGGCATCCCGGGCAAACCCTTCGGTGATGGCCCGGACGGACACTCGCTCTGGCCTTCGTTCACCAATGTGCCGAACGAGTTCCTCGAGAGCTATTTCCCGTTGCGCATCGACATCTACGAGACCATCTCGGACACCGGCGGCGCCGGCAAGAACCGTGGTGGCAACGGGCTGCGGATCGGCTACCGCTTCCTCGAACCCGGCGAGATCTCGATCCACGACGATCGTTGGCTCACCTATCCTTGGGGTGCGAACGGCGGCGAGCCGGGCGCCCGCAGCCGCAAGCTCCTGCAACGCGCGGACGGCACCGAGTCGCTGCTGCCCTCCAAGATCGATCACGTCAAGGTCGAGGCCGGCGATCTGCTGATCGCTGACACCTGGGGCGGTGGCGGTTGGGGCGATCCGCTCGAGCGTGCGACCGAACAGGTGGCGTTCGATGTGGCGGCGGGCTTGGTGACGGCTGCTGGCGCACGGCGTTACGGCGTGGTGGTATCCGCTGCCGGTAAGGTCAACGACGCCGCCACGGTCGCCCTGCGTGACGAGATGCGTGCCAAGCGCGGGCCGAAGAAGATCTTCGACCGTGGCTTCGAGTCCATCGAAGAGCTCAAGGCGCGCTGCAAGGCCGAGACGGGCTTCGAGCCGCCGCGTACGCCGGTCTTCACCAAGTGGGCGAAGGTCGCGGCGGAGGCCCTGTTGGCGAAGGAACTGGCGGCGAAGAAGCTTGCCAACAAGAGCCTCGCCACCAAGAGCGTGGCCACGAAGAAGAAACGCCGCAAGGCCGCCTAAGGGCGTGCCTGCGGGTGATGACACCGGTCCCCGCTCCGCAAGGTGCGGGGATTTTTTTTGACATCGAGCGCTCGGGAGCGACGGATGGACGACAGATATCGGCAAGTCGGCTACTCGAGCGGTGACATCGGCTTCGGCAACCGTGCCGCGGTCCTGGTGGTCGACTGGCAACTGGCGTTCACCGATCCGCGTTACGAGCTCGGCGGCTTGGAGCGTCTACATCGTGCGCGTGACGAGACAGCCGATTTTTTGAAAGTGGCGCGGGCTGCAGGCTTACCGGTCGCCGCGTGCTACACCGCCTACTGCAGCACGCGTGACATGCCGCTCTGGAAGGTCGGCGCGGTCCGTCGCGAGTTCTTCTACGGCCATCCTTGTACGGAGATGGATCCGAAGATCTTCGACCCGACCGATTTCACCTACTGCAAGAACGGTCCGTCGATGTTCTTCCACACGCCGCTGATCAGCTATCTCGTGCGTGAAGGGATCGACACCGTGTTCGTGACGGGCTGCACCACCAGCGGCTGCGTGCGCGCCACGATCATCGATGCGTTCTCCTACGGATTGCGTGTCCAGGTGGTGGCGGACTGTTGTGGCGACGCCGAAGCCGGTCCCCACGAGGACACGCTGCGGGATGTGGGGCGTCGTTATGCCGACATCATCGATCGTGCGAAGGCCGAGGCCTGGATGAAGGGGCGGCAGCAGACTGCGTTACAGCAACTTCGAGGAGCTTAAAAAATGGCCCGGTCAACGACACCTGACTCGCTTGCGCGGCGCCGATTCCTGCAGACGGCTACACTCACCGCCGGGGGATTGTGGTTGGGCGTGAGGACAGGTTCCGCTCACGCCGAGGTGCTGGCACCGAGCAGCGTCTCGGATGCCGCGATCCGTGCCCGCTTCAGCGTGTTCCTGACGATCGCAGCGGACGGCGTGGTGCACATCACCGGGCCACAGTCGGAGATGGGGCAGGGGACGCACGACGGTCTCGCCAAGATCCTCGCCGAGGAACTGGACGCCGACTGGGCGCAGGTCGTGATCCACCTGCCGAGCGGCGATGACGCCTTCCGCCATCCCGCGACCGGCCGTCATCGTACCGCGAGCAGCGATTCGATCAGCAGCTACGGGGATGTGATGCGCCGGGCCGGAGCGAGCACAAGGGCGATGCTCATCGCTGCCGCAGCAGCGCGTTGGGAGGTCCCCGCCGCTGAGTGTGTCGCGTCGGCGTCGAGCGTTCTGCATCCGCCGACGGCGCGGCGCCTGGGTTTCGGCGCCTTGGCGGAGGCCGCGGCGATGCAGCCCGTACCCGTTGATCCGCAGTTCAAAGATCCGGCGCTGTATAAGCTGGTCGGACATGCGATCCCCCGCAAAGACGCCCACGGCAAGGTCACGGGAACGGCCGTGTTCGGCATCGATGTGCAGCTTCCGGGTATGCTCCACGCCGTCCTTTGCCGATCGCCGAGCGTCGCCGGTCGGGTCGTCAGCTTCTCACGCGATGCCGCGTTGGCGATGCCCGGGGTGCTCGACGCCTACCCGATCAGCGATGGCATCGCGGTGATCGCCCGGACCACTTGGCACGCGATGCAGGCTGCTCGCGCGCTCGAGGGCCATCCGCAGACGGTGTTCGACGACAGCGACTCACTCGGCGTCGATAGCGAGGGCATGCGGACCCGGCTGCGCGAGGCCCTCACGCAGAACGATCGTGCACAAGTGGCGCGGGCGCCAGCTGGTCGCAAACATGATCGCGCAGTGACCGATGCAGCATTACAAAACGCCGCCCGGCAGTTCGAGTGGACCTATGAGGTACCGTTCCTCGCACACGCTGCGATGGAGCCCTTGAACGCGACGGCATGGGTGACGGACGAGAGCGCACAGGTCTGGGCGCCGACGCAGCACCCCGACGGCACCCGTGATGTGATCGCGAAAGCGTCCGGGCTACCGCGTGAGCGCTGCGCATTACAAGTGACTTTTCTTGGCGGGGGTTTTGGTCGGAAGTGGGAGACCGATTTCGTTCGGCAGGCGGTCGAGGTCGCACGCGGTCGACCCGGTACGCCGATCAAGCTCACATGGACCCGTGAACAGGATTTCCGCCACGACCGTTTCAGGCCGGCGCATATGGCGCGCAGCCGGGTCGGTCTCGATGCACAGGGCCGGATCGTCGGTCTGCACACCCGTATCTCGGGGATCAGCATGTGGCGTTATCAACGACGCGCACCGGTGCCTGGGCTCGGCGATCCGTTCATGACAGGTGGGCTGATCGGCGACCGCTATGCCATCCCCGCGCCTTACGCGGATTTCGTTGAGACCCCGGAGCCGGTTCCGGTCGGCACTTGGCGTTCGGTCGCCCATTCGATGAACGGATTCTTCGCGGAAAGCACGCTTGATGATATCGCTGCGGTGAGCGGGCGGGATCCGCTCGCGCTGCGGCTGGAACTGTTGGCCGGCGACCCGCGGTCGGTGGCGGTGCTCACCGAGGCGGCGGAGCGGATCGGCTGGAAGACCGGTGCCACGCCGCAAACGAAGCGCAGCGGTCGCCCGTCACGCCACTCGACGGCGGGGACCGTGGGCCGCGGGATCGCGCTCTCGGTCGGGTACGGATCCTGGTGTGCGCAGGCGGTCGAGCTGCGCGCGGTCGGACGCGTACTGCATATCGAGCGCATCGTCGCGGTCGTCGACTGCGGACGGGTCATCGACCCGGCCAGTGTCGAGGCGCAGGTGTCGGGTGGGATCTTGTTCGGGCTGTCCGCTGCGATCGATGGCCGGATCGATTTCGTAGACGGCAGGGCGCAAGGCAGCAACTTCGACACGGCGCCGTTGCTGCGTTTCGCCAGCGCACCGCAGGTCGAGGTGCACCTCATCGACTCGACTGCCGCGAGCGGCGGCGTCGGCGAGGTCTCTACGCCGGGGATCGCACCCGCCTTGACTGCCGCGATCTTCGCCGCCATCGGCGAGCGGCCGCGACGATTGCCGCTCACCACGGCCGGCTATTCCTTCGCATGAGCGTCGGGCGCAGCGGATTCTGGCTCGGCGTGGCCTTGTTCGCCTCGATGCAGGCGATGCCAGCACCCGCCGGTCTCTCCGCTGAGGGTTGGAGCGTCGCGGCGCTCACTGTACTGATCGCCTGCTGGTGGTTCACCGAGGCCGTACCGGTCGCCCTGACCGGCAGTCTGCCGTTCCTCGCGCTGCCGCTGCTCGGCATCGCCAAGCCGGACGCGATCGCGGCGCAGTACATGTCGCCCGTGATGTTCCTGATCCTCGGCGGGGCGATGCTCGGGCTCGCATTCGAGCGTTGGGGCTTGCACCGTCGGGTCGCCCTGTCGGTCGTGTCGCGGGTGGGGTCCTCGCCCGGTGCGCTGTTGTTCGCGATCATGGCGGTGACCGCCTGCATCTCGATGTGGGTCAACAACTCGGCGACGACGGTGATGATGCTGCCGATCGCACTCGCGGTCTTGTCGGCGACCCACGGCGATGATCCGGCAGCCCCTCTGGGCCGCGACGCAAAGAATTTTGCCGCCGCGCTCATCCTCTCCATCGCACTCTCCTCGAACCTCGGCGGGTTCGCCACGCCCATCGGGACGCCCGTCAACGCGATCGCAATCGGCATCCTCGAGCGCAGCTTCGGCGTGCAGATCTCGTTCCTCCAATGGATGGCGTTCGGCGTGCCGTTCATGTTGCTGGCGCTCCCGGCGTGTTGGTGGATCCTGCGACGGATCACCCTGCCGTTCGAGCTCGCCGCCCCGCATCCGGAGGCCTTACGCATCGCGCTCGGCTCGCCCGGTGCCTGGACCGTGCCCGAGTGGCGGGTGCTCGGCGTCGTGTCGCTGGTGGCGGCGGCCTGGATCTTCCAGCCCTTGCTGGCCGGATCACTCCCCGGACTCACCGACGCAGGGATCGCCGTGGCAGGCGCGCTGCTGCTCACGATCCTGCCGAGCGGCACCGTCCGCGACGACGGGACTGCGCTGCGGCTGCTCGAGTGGGAGGATGCGCGTCGCGCACCGTGGTATCTGATACTGCTGCTGGGGGGCGGTCTTGCGCTCGCCGATGCGGTCGTCAAGTCAGGGCTATCGGTCTGGTTGGGCAGCGCGTTGGGCGCCGTCGGCGGGCTGCCTTTGTTGCCGATGCTGTTGGCGATCGCCTTGCTCTGCGCGTTCATCACCGAGGCGGCGAGCAACATGGCGACCGCCACCATCTTCATGCCCATCGCCGGGGGACTCTCGGCGGGCGCTGGCTTCGATCCGGCGCTCGCCGCGCTCTGTGCCGCGATGGCGGCGAATCTGGGGTTCGCCAATCCGGCGGCGACCTCCTCCAATGCGCTCGTGTACTCGAGCGGGCGGGTGCCTATCGCCGCGATGCTGAAATCAGGCCTGTGGGTCGATCTCGTCGGTGCGGTGTTGATCGCGGCGCTCTGCGCCAGCATCGTCCCGCTCGTGATCTGAGCGCCAGCGGGCGAGGATCGCTGCCGTGACACGGCCGGAGCGGCGCGCCAGGGCGAAGATCTCGGTCGGGTCGGGCCGCTCGTCGGCGGCGTCTGAGATGAGGCGTAGGCAGGCGAAGGGCAGCCCGAACTCAAGGCAGACCTGTGCGACCGCCGCGCCTTCCATCTCCACGCAGGCGGCGCTCGGCACGCGTCGGCGGACTGCGTCGCGGGCGGCACGGCTGCCGATCACCTGGTCACCGGTCGCGATGTCCGCGCGCAGGATCTGCTGAGGACGGTCCGCGTCGTCCTTGGGCTGCGCGCACCACGCCTCTGCCGCGCGCTGCAGCGCCTGCGACAGCACAGGATCCGTCGGCAGCGCGGCGCACCCGAGCAAGGGCACTTCGGTCGGCGCGAAGAACGGCGAGGCATCAAGGTCGTGATGGTAGAGATCGCGCCCGATGACGAGATCGCCGATCGCGAGGTCATCGCGCAGTGCACCGGCGATGCCGGTGAAGATCACCTGTGACGGTGCCGTCCGGGTGATCAGGTGGGCTGCGGTCGCCGCCGACGCCACCTTGCCCCAACGCGAGAACGCGAGGGTGATGTCATGGCCGTGTAGCCGCCCACGCCAGGCTGCGCGCCCTGCGCCAGCGCCGTCCAGCGCACGCACATCGCTCAGCAGCGGCCGCAGCGACTCGATCTCCTCGGGCATGGCGGACAACAACAGCAACATCTCAACGATGCCTCGGCGTCATACGCCAAGACCCGCGATCCAAGCCGAGATCAATGCAACACCCTGCGGATCTACCACGGAGCGTCCCAACTCCGGCATGGCCACCCCAGGCTCCGTCGAGGCCATGCGATGGATCATGATGGAGCGATCGGGGTGGCCAGGTTCGATGACAAAAAGACCCTCTCCGGCACCGCGTCCTGCCGCGACCGGCCGCTTCGCGTATCCCAGCGCGGTACCCGCCTTCTCCGACCAGCCGAGGTAAAGTCCGGAGTTCGAGGCGCTACCGTCGCGTTGATGGCAATGGGCGCAATTGACGTCCAACCATGCGCGTGCACGGGTCTCGAGCGGCGCGTCGGCGTCGAAAGCCTCCGGTACGCGCGGCGCTGCCGCCGCACGCGGCGCGCCCACGAGCAATCCGCGGTGGGTCCAATCATCCAGCTGGTTGAGCGTCTCCGGCGTCGTGACTCCGGCCCCCGTCTGAGCGACCCGCATCCGGTTCAGGTTGCGCGCCGTCGGACCGAGCGGCGCGATGGCATCGCCCGATTGATGGCAGGTCTTGCACTGGTTCTGGTTCGGCACCGACCAAGCGATCTTGAGCGGTGTGCCGGCTGGATCGAGGACCTGCCAAGATCGCCGCGCGCCGACCGGCGCATAGGTGGCATCTGTCTGCGCGGCGTTCCAGACATAGGGCCAGGCGACCCAACCGTCCGCGCGACGGACGAGGACGCGCGTCTCGATGCGCCGTGCACCGCGGGATGGATCGCGCAGATCGGGAGCCAATGAAAAGGTCTTCAGGATGGCGCTGCCGACCGGGAATTCGAGCACGCCGTCTTCGCGGTAACCGATGGCGCTGCCGGGCGGCAGATAGACATGTCGGTCCTTAACGGCATGGTCGGAGAACAGCGCGTTGACGAGCGAGTAGCCCTCGACGCGCGGCCGCGGCATGAGCGCCGTGTCCGCCGCGGCATCATCAAAGAAATTGAACGCAGAGAGAGAGGAGGGCGGCGGCCCGGAGAGCAGACGGGCAGGGTCGGGTCCCGCACCGCGACCCGCACATCCGGCGAGCAGCAACGCCGCAGCGGCGCCGGTGACGCGACACGCGCGCGCGCCCTCGGGCCCGCGGCGTCGGTTGGTCACGGGCCGTCCTTGGAAGGCGCCGCCGGCTGGAGGGTCTGCAAACGCTCTTGGATCCCCTTGATCGCTTGCAGGGGGTCCGCCGGAACGCCCGTCGCGGGCGCGTCCGGTGACGGCTCAGCAGACGGCGGCATCGCGGGATCGAAGGCGAGACGGACCGGTGGCGGCTCGACCGGCATGCGGGGTGAGGGCGCGGGGCGCGTCATCCTCGGCCGCGCCGTCGCGAAATCGACGGGCGTCGAGACGAGGCCGAGGTCGATGAAGCCGACCGATCCGTCCTCGAGCATGTCAAGGCTGCCCTCCACCGTGACGCCGCCGTAGGTATCGACGCCGTCCCAGACCACCGACGGCAAACGGCCACCCATCGCGCGGGCCAACGGCCGCAGCATGCCCTGCGGATCGTCCCCGCCCGGACCGTAGACGTTGTCGCGCAGCACGACGCGATGCGGCAGCGGATCGTAGGCTGCATCCTTGGTCGGCAGGAAATACGCCGCGACCAGCACATGCGCCGTGCGGTTCAAGCGCAGCTGGTTGCGGAAGATGTGCACGCCACGGGCCGCCATGACCATGATGCCGGTCCCGGTCGGGACGCTGGCCACGATGTTGCCGGGCGGCGCGAAGTTCGGTGTGTCGTTCGCGAACACCTGGTTATCGAACACACGGATATCCCGCCCGTCCTTGATCGGCAGGTCCGGCAGGTTGAAGACCAGGATCCCGCCTGAGTTCCGGGTGACGATGTTGTCGAACACATCGGCCTGCGAGGAGTTCTCGATCTCGATACCTGCGACATTGAACTCCGCGCGACTCTTGCGGACGATGATGTTGCGCGATTGGCCGACATAGATCCCGGCGTCAGACGCGCCCCGGACGGTCACGCTGTCGATCAGCACATCTTGGGATTCGACCGGGTAGATCCCGTAAGCGCCGTTCTTCTCCGAGGGTCCGCCGGTCCATTCGACCCGCAGGTCACGATAGATGATGCGATCAGCCCCCTTGGATTTGATGCCATCGCCACGGGTGTCCTCGATGGCGAAGCCCTCGAGCCTGACATCATCTGCGGTGACGAGAAGACCCTCACCGGCGGTCGTCTGGCCCGCGAACGAGAGGATGGTGGCGTCGGGACCGGCCCCGCGCAGGGTCACGCGGTCGACCGCGAGCGACAGGCCATCGACGATCTCGAACTTACCGGCCGCGAGCGTGATGGTCGTGCCGGGCTTCGCCTCGATCAGCCGCAGCTGCAGTTCGGTCGCCGCCAACGGGCCTGGACTCAAGGGACCGGACCGATCCCGATCGGATTTGGACGAACAGGCCGCGCCGGCGAGCGCGACACAGAGCAGGGTCACCGCAAGACGAAGCGGCGCGGGTCGGGTCATAGGGGTCGGCTCCTTGGGTGACTGCTGAATGTGTTTATTTAACATAATATACATTATACGAACTTTAGGTTGGATGCTCTCAGCCGACTCCGGACCCTCTGGCTGACGGGTAAACTGTGAGCCCTCGTAGAGGATGACTCCGCTTGCGCCTCTTGGTCTACAACATCCGCTATGCGACCGGCAACGGCGCGGCTTTCCATCTTCCGGTGCCGGGTGCCGGGTATCTTCGCAGCAGCCGCCGCACACTCGATGACATCACGCAATTCATCCGGCGTGAAGACCCTGATCTGGTCGGACTCATCGAGGTCGACATGGGCTCTGTGCGCAGTGGGCTCATCAACCAAGCCGAGCACATCGCCCAGCACCTTGGCCACTATACGGCCTACGAGTGCAAGTATGGCGCGGCCTCGCTCAACCACCAATTGCCGATCGTCCGCAAGCAAGGCAATGCGATCTTGGCCGCACCACGGGTCCATGGAGAGCGCTTCCATTACTTCCCGAGCGGCATCAAGCGCCTGATCATCGAGATGGAGCTCGACGAGGTGTGTGTGTTCCTCGTCCACCTGTCGCTCAAGTACCGCCATCGCCAGGAGCAGCTGAAGCACCTGCACGAGCTCACGCGCGACGCCCAGAAACCGGTGATCATCGCCGGCGATTTCAATACCTTCACCGGCGCCGATGAGCTGTACCTCTTCATGCAGGCCACGGGCCTGCGCAGCGCCAACAGCAACGGGCTCGCGTCCTATCCGTCCCGGGTGCCGCGCGCCGAGCTCGATTTCGTGTTGGTGAGTCCGGAGATCGAGATCGAGGATTTCCGCATCCCCGATGTGCGTCTCTCCGACCATCGTCCGATCGTCTGTGATTTCCGCGTGCTGCCCGCCAGCGCGCGACGTCGACCCGCTGCATGAGGATCTGTCGCGCATGATGACGCTACGAAACTGCCGTATCGAGACCGACGCCGAGGGGATCGCCTGGCTGACGCTCGACAAGGCCGATGCCTCGGCCAACAGCTTGAACGCCGAGATGCTGCAGGAAGCCGCGGAGGTGTTGGCCGCGCTCGAAAAGAACCCGCCACGCGGTCTCGTGATCCGATCCGGAAAACGCAGCGGTTTCGTCGCCGGGGCGGATATCAATGAATTCACCACCTTGGAAAGCATCGAACAGGCCGAACGGCTGACCAAGGCGGGTCAATCGGTCATCGACCGGTTCGAGGCCTTGCCCTGCCCGTCGGTCGCTGCCATCGAGGGTTTCGCGCTCGGCGGCGGACTCGAACTCGCATTGGCCTGCACCTACCGGGTGGCGGTGGGCAACGACCGCCTGACGCTCGGCTTCCCCGAAGTGCTGCTCGGCATCCACCCCGGCTTCGGCGGCACCGTGCGCAGCGTGAACCTCATCGGGGCGCCGGCGGCGCTCGATCTGATGTTGACCGGTCGCAACCTGCGCGGCAGCAAAGCCCTCACGGCAGGCTTGGTCGATCGCTTGGTCGACACGGCGGACGGCCTGGCTGATGCCGCACGCGATCTGATCCGGCGACGCCCTGCCCCGCGCCGTGCACCGTGGACGCAGCGCCTCCTGTCACTCGCGCCACTGCGCCCGTTCATCGCGCGCAAGGTACGCGCCGGCGTCGCGCGAAAAGTCCGCGCGGACCACTATCCAGCCCCGTACGCGATCGTCGATCTTTGGGAGCGGTATGGCGCCAAAGGCCGGGCGGCCTACGATGCTGAAGCGGCGTCGATCGCACGCCTCTTCCTTACACCGACCTCTCGCAATCTGGTCCGGGTGTTCTTCCTGCAGGACGCGCTCAAGTCGCAGCGGGTCCCCGGTGGCACGGCACCCGCACGCGTACATGTGATCGGTGCGGGCGTGATGGGCGGAGATATCGCGGCGTGGTGCGCGTTGCGGGGTCTGGAGGTCACCTTGCAGGATCGCTCAGAGGCGTATCTCAAGCCGGCCTTCGAGCGTGCTGCCGCGCTCTTCGAGAAACGCATCAAGGACCCTGCGAAGCGTATCGCGGCAGATGCGCGACTGCGCGCGGATCTCGCGGGCGATGGCATCGCGACGGCCGATCTGGTCATCGAGGCCATCGTGGAAGACATCGATGCGAAGCGGGCGCTCTATGCCGAACTCGAGCCCCGGCTGCGACCCGGTGCAGTCATCGCGACCAACACCTCCTCGATCAAGCTCGAAGAACTGGCTTCGGCGCTCGCCGATCCGGGTCGGCTCGTCGGTCTGCACTTCTTCAACCCGGTGGCACAGATGCCGCTGGTCGAGGTGGTGCATGCCCCCTCGAGCGCCCAGGCGTCGATCAGCACCGCCATCGCCCTCGCCCGCCGCCTGGACAAGTTCCCCTTGCTCTGTCGCAGCGCGCCTGGGTTCCTCGTGAACCGCGTGCTGTCTGCATATATGCAGGAAGCCATGTTCGCAGCCCGTGAGGGAGTGGCGTTCGAGGTGATCGATCGAGTGGCCGTCGACTACGGCATGCCGATGGGTCCGGTCGAACTCTCCGATGTGGTCGGCCTCGACATCTGTCGCCATGTGGGGGCGATCGTCGCCCGTGGTCTCGGTCGACCGCTGCCGGACACTACAGAGCTCGATGCGCGCGTGGCTGCCGGCAAACTCGGCAAGAAATCGGGCGAGGGTCTTTATCTTTGGCGTGACGGTAAGCCGGTCCGTTCGATGGTCACCGGCAAGGCTGCAGGCCCGGCGTCCGCGGCGGCGCCCGCAGACCTCGAGGATCGACTGATGCTCGCACTGGCCAATGAAGCGGTCGCCTGCCTGCGCGAGGGCGTGGTCGCCGACGCAGATCAGATCGATGCCGGTCTCATCTTCGGTGCGGGCTACCCGCCGTTCCGCGGCGGGCCGCTGCACGCGGCCCGGGCACGCGGCGTGGACGCTTGCGTGCGGCGACTCGAGGAACTCGCGGCTTTGCACGGATCACGGTTCGCACCGGACGCCGGTTGGGCGCAACTCGCGACACCTCGCAGCTGACGGTCGCGCCTCAGCCGACCGGACGTTGCGAGCCCGCAGTCTGCGCCACCGTCGCGAGGCGCCACAGGACGCGCTCGATCGCGAGCGGTTTGTTGACCGGCGATTCCGCCCACTGGCGGGCCTCGCGCGCATGGTCGAGCGCGTCGAACAAAATCTTCGGGGCCGCGCTGCGCCGGCCGCGGCCCCAGTCACGCAGCCGATCGATGAGCCAAAGCTCCACGCACGCGACCCGCAGCGCGTAGTCCTCCTTCCCCCAACGGTCGGCGGTGTCGACGACATCGAGAGTCCCGCGCATCACTTCTTCCAGCGCGCGTTCCGTGTCGCGCCGCAGGCCGCCTAGGGCTGCGGTATCGGCCTCCAGGGCTGCAAGCGGTTGGGGTCCCAGCACCCCGAGGACCGCACGCCAATCCGCCGCGCTGCTCGCCGGACGCTGAGCCTGCAGCCAGGAGACGAACAGGTCGTCGTTCGTGGGTCCCGGCAGGAGCCGGGTGCAACGGCTGCGCACCGTCGCCGGCAAGCGTGAGGGTTCGCCCGTCACTAGCAGCAACAATGCGCTGCCGGAGGGTTCCTCAAGGGTTTTCAGCAAGGCATTGGCCGCGTTACGGTTGAGCCGCTCGGCAGGCGAGACGATCACGACCTTGCGTCCACCCGCGTGGGAGGTCAACGCCAGCTCCGCGCTCAATTCCCGGACTTGGTCGACGCGGATCTCTTTGGAGTCCTCGATCGGGTGCACCCGCAGCAGGTCCGGTTGCTCGTTGGCCATGACGCGTCGGCAGTCGAGGCAACTACCGCAGGGCATCTGACGATGGGGGTCGACCTGGCGGCAGAAGACCCGGGCAGCGATCCAGACCGCGAGCCACTGACCGCCCTGCCCCGGCGAGACCTGCACCAGCAGCGCGTGCCCGAGTCGATCGGAGGCCAGTGCCGCATTGAACGCATCTTGGGCGGGGCGTAACCAGGGTAATTCAGCGGCGAGCGGCAGGGTCGTCATGGCCGCGACTCGAACCAGGGCTGCAAGGCGTCCATCGCGGCATCGAGCAGCGCCGCGGGCGGCAGGGTCGCCTCGAGGATGCGGACCCGCTGCGGCTCTGCCGCGGCGATCGCCAGATAGCGCTCGCGGACGCGTTCGAAGAAGACCACCGCCTCGGCTTCGAACCGATCGGGCAAGTCGCCGTGCTCGCCACCCTCGCCCTCTGTGGCGCCCTTGGCCTTACGGCGTGCGTGTGCGCGTTGCAACCCCGTCTCGACCGGAAGGTCGAGCAGCAGCGTCAGATCGGGCGTCAACCCGCCTACGGTCTCGCGCGACAGGGTTTCTATGAATGCGGTCGCCACACCGCGTCCACCGCCCTGATACGCGCGCGTGGCGTCAGTGAAGCGATCGCAGATCACCCACTCACCGCGGGCGAGCGCCGGTCGGATGAGGTTATCCACATGGACGGCACGCGCTGCGAACATCAACAGGGTTTCGGCCTGCGGTGAGAGCGTCTCCGCGCCGCGCTGCAGCACGACCTCGCGCAGGCGCTCAGCGAGCGGCGTGCCGCCCGGTTCGCGTGTGGCGACGACCGTGATGCCGCGCGCCCGCAGCGCCGTGGCGAGGGCTGCAGCCACTGTGCTCTTGCCGGCGCCTTCGATGCCCTCTAGGGTGAGGAATCGGCCGACGCCGCTCACCGCGCCGCCTCACTCGCGGTCGCCGCAGCAGCAGCCCGACCCGCTCGCTGCCGCGCCAGCATCGCCGCGACCGCACGCTCGTGCTCGGCGTAGGTCTGCGAGAAGCGATGCGAGCCGTCGCCTTCGCCCGTCGCCACGAAGAACAGATCGCCGGTGATGCGAGGGCGTGCCGCGGCACGCAGCGCAGCGGCGCTCGGTAGGGCGATCGGTGTCGGCGTCAGTCCAGCCCGCGTGTAGGTGTTGTACGGCGTGTCGGTCTCGAGGTCGCGCCGACGGATGTCGCCGTCATAGGCTTCGCCGATACCGTAGATCACGGTCGGATCCGTCTGCAGCTTCATGCCGAGACGCAAGCGCGAGATGAACACGCCTGCGATCCGGTCGCGTTCGTCCTCGCGCGCAGATTCCTTCTCGACGATCGAGGCGAGGATCAGGAGTTCGTCGGCAGACCGCAGCGGCAGATCCGGTGAGGTCGTCCGCCATGCGGCTTCGAGTTCCTGGCTCAATCGATCGGCGGCCAATCGCAGCAGTTGCAGATCGGTCGTGCCGCCGGAAAACCGATAGGTGTCGGGGAAGAACCGGCCCTCCGGGTGGACCCCGGCAAGGCCTAGCTGCGCCATCACGGTCGCGTCATCGACACCCGTCAAGGTCTGCGCGACCTCCGGATGTCGCGCCAATGCGCGCCGCAGATCGGAATAGCGAGAGCCCTCGATGAGGGTGATCGACTCGAGGATCACCCGCCCCTCCTCGATCTGCCGCAGCAGCGCGCGCGGTGTGATGCCGCTCGGCAAGGCGTAACGCCCCGCCGTGACCCGCCGCGACGGACGCTGCACGCGGCTGTAGATCTCGAGCAGCCGCGGATGACGCAACGCGCCGGCGTCGGCAGCCGTCTTCAATGCGGCGCGCAGGGAACTGCCGGGCTTGACCTCGATGCGCAGTTCGGTCGCGTTCGGGCCGGGTCGGTCGATCGCGGAGAGCGCCCACAGCGCCGAGGCCAGGATCGCAGCGAGCGGCAGCGATAAGGCGATCAGCCAACGAAGCCCAGAGCGAGGTCTACGACGCGCCATGGCGCAAGTCTAAACCGATGGAACGCCGGACGCCGTTCAGCCTGCGAACCGGCGGAAGACCAGGGTGCCGTTGGTGCCACCGAAGCCGAAGGAATTCGACATGGTGACATCGAGGGCCATCTGCCGGGCGACATGCGGCACATAGTCGAGGTCGCACTCCGGGTCCGGATCGGCGAGGTTGATGGTGGGCGGGGCCACCTGATCGCGCAGTGCGAGCACGGAGAAGATCGCTTCGACCACTCCGGCCGCACCCAGCAGATGCCCCGTCATGGATTTTGTGGAACTCACGGCGAGCCGCGCCGCGTGTTCGCCGAAGGCCTGTTTGATCGCCTTCGTCTCGGCCCGGTCGCCGAGCGGCGTGGAGGTCGCGTGCGCGTTCAGATACTGCACCGCATCCGGCGCGAGCTGCGCATCGCGCAAGGCGTTCTGCATGGCGAGCCTTGCACCGGCGCCGTCCTCAGGGGGGGCGGTGATGTGGTAGGCGTCACCGCTCATGCCAAAGCCGATCAGCTCCGCGAGGATCGTGGCGCCGCGTCGCTTGGCGTGCTCGAGCTCTTCGAGCAGCAGTGCACCACCGCCGTCCGAGGCGACGAAGCCGTCGCGGTCACGGTCCCAGGGACGCGAGGCGCCCTGCGGGTCATCGTTGCGCTCGGAGAGCGCCCGCGCCTGGGAGAACCCACCGATACCGAGCTTGGTGGTCGACATCTCGCCACCGCCGGTCAGCATCACATCGGCGTCACCGTATTGGATGGTGCGATAGCCGAGACCGATGGCGTGGGTGGAGGTCGTGCAGGCGGTGACGACGCCGAGGTTCGGACCCTTGAGTCCGTAGCGGATGGAGAGGTGACCCGCGATCATGTTGATGATCGAGGACGGGATGAAGAACGGCGAGATCTTGCGCGGACCGCCCACCTGCAGGTAGGACTCGTACTCCGCTTCGATGGTGGCGAGCCCCCCGATCCCGGCGCCGGCGATGACGCCACAGCGCTCCGGATCGAGGGTGGCGAAATCGATGCCAGAATTCGTGACCGCTTGGATGCCAGCGGCGACCCCGTAGTGGATGAATTCGTCCATCCGCCGAGCTTCCTTCGGCGAGATGTAATCGCTGATGGAGAAACCGCGGACCGCCCCGCCGATGCGGGTGGCGTAGGCGCTCGCATCGAAGCGCGTGATCGGGCCGATGCCGCTGTCGCCCCGCAGGATGGACTGCCAGGCTGATTCGATGGTGCTGCCGACCGGGGAGACGATCCCAAGGCCGGTGACGACGACTCGCCGCTTGCTCATGCGCGCTCCGCTCAGGAACTGCGCGGGACCGGCACAAGGCCGGCCCCGCGGGATCGGCGTCGGACGGTCAGGCCTTGCGGCGAGCCGTCACGTAATCGATGGCCTGCTGGACCGAAGTGATCTTCTCGGCGTCTTCGTCGGGGATCTCGGTCTCGAACTCTTCTTCAAGAGCCATGACGAGTTCGACGGTGTCGAGGGAGTCGGCCCCGAGGTCGTCGACGAACGAGGCATTGTTGGTGACCTGCTCGAGCTTGACGCCAAGCTGCTCAGCAACGATGGCTTTGACTTGCGTTTCGACGGTGCTCATCAGTGCGTAGACCTCTCTGAGATTCTTGGTTTAGCGACCGGGCCCAGACCCAGCGAGGCCGACATTGTAGGGGATGCGGGCGATTACGCCAAACCCGGTCACACAAACCTCTGTTTTTAATGAGAAATGCCCACCTCAGGACATGTACAGACCCCCGTTCACATGCAGCGTCTGGCCCGTCAGGTACCCCCCAGAAGGCGAGGTCAGGTAGATCACCGCGGCGGCCACATCCTCCGGCGCACCGAGCCGACCGAGCGGGATGCCGGACATCCAAGCCGTCCGGACGCTCTCGTCCACTGCCCGCGTCATATCGGTATCGATGAAGCCCGGCGCGATCGCATTCACGGTGATGTTCCGGCTGCCGACCTCTTTGGCCAAGGATTTGGTGAAGCCGATGACACCGGCCTTGGCGGCGGCGTAGTTGGTCTGCCCGGCGCTGCCCATCGCACCGACCACCGAGGTGATGTTCACGATGCGCCCGTGGCGCTGCTTGACCATGTGTTTGATGCAACCGCGGGACAGCCGGAACACCGAGGTGAGATCGGTGAGCAACACAGCGTCCCAGTCCTCGGGCTTCATGCGCATCAAGAGCCCATCGCGGGTGATGCCCGCATTGTTGACCAAGATGCCGGGCATCTCGCCCGCGGCCTCCAGGCTGCCGAGCAAAGCCTCGACCGAAGCAGCGTCCGCCACATCGAGCACCGCACCCCGCCCAGCCGTCGCCGCGCCGCCGAGCCAAGCCGTGATGGCCTCCGCGCCGGCAGGGCTGGTGGCCGTGCCGATGACCTTGGCTCCAGCGGTCGCCAGCGCCTCGGCGATCGCCCGGCCGATGCCGCGCGAGGCGCCGGTCACGAGCGCCGTCTGACCCGTCAATACACCCGTCATGCCGCACCTCCTGCTAGCGCCGAATTGAGGGACGCCGGATCCTCGAGCGCCATCGCCTCGATGCCCGGTGTCTTGTCGATGCGACGGTGCAGACCCGCGAGCACCTTGCCGGGGCCGCACTCGACGAAGCGTGTGACGCCCAGACCGACAAAGGCCTGCACGGTCGTCACCCAACGCACGGGGCGCGCGAGCTGCCGGTAGAGCAGATCGCGGATCACCTCCGGATCGCGGTATTCCTTCGCGTCCACCGAACTCAGGAACCGGCAGTGCGGCTCGGCGAGAGGGGACTTCGCCAAGCGCTCGCGCAGCCGCTCGGCGGCCGGTCGCATCAGGCTGCTGTGACAGGGCACGCTGATGGCGAGCGGCAGCGCCCGCTTGGCGCCCTGGGCCTTGGCGCCCTCGATGGCGCGCGCCAATGCCGTCCGATGACCGGCGATGACCACCTGCCCGGGCGCGTTGAAATTCACCGCCTCGACCACTTCGCCTTGGGCGGCGGCGGCACAGACGGCCTCCATGTCAGCGTCCTCGAGCCCAAGCACCGCGGCCATGCCGCCCTGCCCGCCCGGCACCGCATCGCGCATGAGCTCGCCGCGCACGCGAACCAGATCGACGGCATCCTCGAAGCCCAGCGTTCCCGCCGCGACCAAGGCCGTGAATTCGCCGAGGCTATGCCCCGCGACCCAGTCCGGCGCCGCACCACCCGCAGCGCGCCAGGCGCGATAAGTCGCGACCCCAGCGACCAGCATGAGGGGCTGCGTGATCTCGGTGAGCGCGAGCTGCTCGGCGGGTCCCTGCTGCGCGAGCGCCCAAAGGTCGTAGCCGAGCACGCCGGTGGCGGCATCGAAGGTCTCGCGCACCACGGGGTGACTCTCAGCCAGCGAGGCCATCATCCCGACCGACTGGGACCCTTGGCCGGGGAACAGGAACGCTTGCGACATCAGCCCCTCGACGCTGTACAGGAATTCGTCAGTATACGACCACAAGCCAAAGCCAGCCGTCGTCTGCCGGGCAGGGTGTGTCCCATTTGTCTCCAACGGGTCGTACTAGTATCATGGGCTTGCAGTACGATTCCGTTGCTCGCAAGCCACGCCCATCGACCTACCCTTAGACGTCTAGAAGGAAGCACCATGTCAACAACGACGCTGACCCAGGACTCCGACGCCCGTGCTCGTGCCCGACTGCTCGCGGCCGCGGTGTGTCTCACGGCGATGGGCCTCAGCGCCTGTGGTGGCGGTGGTGGCGGATCGTCGACCCCGCCGCCCGTTGTCGTAACGCCTCCTCCTCCGCCCCTGCCCCCGCCGCCCCCGCCCCCGCCGCCTCCGCCGGTCGGCCCGTCTTGGACGCCGGGCGTGTTCGCGGCCGCCAGCACCTTCAAAGACCGCTGCGAGATCCCGCGCACCGGCAACGATCTTTTTGGGCGGCCGTTCCCGGACCGTGCGGGCACCGCCCTCGAAGAGCGTTTCTGGTTGCGCTCTTGGACCAACGAGACTTATCTTTGGAACACCGAAGTCACCGACCAGAATCCGGCAAATTTCTCCACCCGGACTGCCTACTTCAACGTTCTGAAGACCACGGCGAAGACCCCGTCCAACAAGGACAAGGATGACTTCCACTTCAACGAGTCGACCGAGGCCTACCAGCGTCGGCAGCAATCCGCGCCAAGCTCCACCTATGGCGCCGACTATATTTTCAAAGCGAGCACGCCGCCGCGGGATGTGCGTGTGGGCTACACGGAGCCGCAATCGCCCGCTGCCGCCGTGACGGGTGGGCAGGCTGCGCTGGTGCGCGGTTCACGCCTCCTGCGCATCAACGGCGTCGACCTCGTGAACGCCAATACGCAGGACGATGTGAACCGTTTGAACGCCGCGTTGTTCCCATCGGCAGCGGGGACCTCGACGACTTTTGTCGTCCGTGACCCGGGCGCGACAACCGACCGCACCGTGACGCTCACTTCGATCAATCTGTCGCCGAGCCCCGTCAACCGGACGCGCGTCATCGACACACCGACGGGTAAGGTCGGGTACATCCTTTTCAACACCTTCAGTCCCTTCGAGAGCGAGCGCGCGATCGTCCAAGCGATCACCGAGATGCGGATCAACAGCGTGACCGACCTAGTCCTCGACCTGCGCTACAACGGCGGTGGCCTGCTCGCCGTGTCTTCGCAGCTCGCGTACATGGTCGCCGGTCCGACCCGGACCGCTAATCGTGCATTTTCGCGGTTGCGCTTCAACGCTGCGGCGGGCGCCATCAACCCGGTGACGGGACAATCCAACAACCCGACGCCGTTCTACAACCAGACCATCGGTTTCGGGGACATCCTCGCGCCCAACACCGCCCTGCCGACGCTCACGATCAACCGCGTCTTCGTGTTGACCACCGCCGACACCTGCAGCGCCAGCGAGGCGGTGATCAACGGGCTGCGCGGCATCAACTTCGAGGTCAACGTCATCGGCGCGACCACCTGCGGCAAGCCCTTCGGCTTCTACCCGCAGGACAACTGCGGCGACACCTACTACACCATCCAGTTCCAGACCACGAACGACCAGTCCTTCGGCGACTATGCGGATGGTTTCACACCCAACAACTCGACCGCGGCGTTCGGCGTCCGGGCGCCGGGCTGTCAGGTGGCGGATGATCTCACCCGCGAACTCGGCGACCCGGCGGAAGGATTGCTTGCCGCCGCACTGCAGTTCCGGGCGAACGGCAGTTGTCCGACCCCTTCCTCCGGTGCGGCGCCCAGCGATCAAGACCGTGCAAGCGGCGGCAGCGGCCTGTCCCTGCGTCCGCCCGCGCCTGGCGTGATGGAGACCAACTACGACATGACTCTGCCGGCCGGCTTCCGCGGAGCGCAATGAGATGGTGACCCGCCTCGCGGGTGTCACGGTGCTGTCCGCACTGATGGTCGGTGCGGCGGCCTGTCACACCGTAGAGAACGGCGGGCCGCGGCCCGCAGTCCTCGTCGCGGACACGCCAGAGGCGAGGGATGCGATCAAGACGGTGGTGTTGAGCGCGACCCGCGACGGGCAGGTGTCGTTTGCCGGGAGCGACCTCGCTCGCGAACCGGTCATCGTCGTTCAACCGCCGCCGCCCGGTCCTTTTGAGGGAAACAGTCCCGCCCTGCCCGTTTATTTCGATCTCATGACGAACGGCAAGGAGTGTTTCGCCCGCGAGCGTCGTACGG
>CALGVD010000028.1 GCA_937920275.1 uncultured Pseudomonadota bacterium | reverse complement strand
AGCCCGGCGATCTTGAAGAGCGCCGCATCGAGCGCGACCGCCCAGTTCGGCGGCAACAGGTACTCAGGCGCGGCAGCGCCCGCCAACGCGTCCATGCCGGCGCGGTACGCCTGCGCCCGGGTCACCGCGTCGGTGGGCGAACTGTGGTGGGCGAGGATCGAGAACAGCGTCCCCAAGGCGTCGCCGACATGCCAGAGCAGGCGTGGCGGACCGGACGCCGTCCGACTGGACTCGCCCATCAGCCCGACGCGCACCGCGGCCGCAAGGCAGAGCTCGAACAGTTCGCGCTCGCCGTCCTCGAGCTCAAGCGCCTTGAGCATCGTCATGAGGTCGCGCTGCTCGTCCCGCGACAGACGACGCAGGCCCGGGAAGACCGCCTCGACGGCTGGCAGCCGCAGGTACGGGCTCAATGACTCGGCCACACCGCGTTCGGCCTCCACCTCGGCGCGCACGGCCGGCCCGAGGCCCTGCTCTATGAAACCGAGTTGGCGCAGCCAGCGCGCGTCATCACCCGCGGCGAGGATCGCGAGCACCAAGGCACGCGATCGTCGCGGCGAGGCGATGCTCTGTGACACCGCCTCCGGCAAGGACACCCGCAGCGTCTCGCCGAGCGCAAGGCTGATCCAGTCGGGGTTGCCGACCCTGGAGACGATGAAGTCCGGGGTGGCTTGCAGTGACATGTAGGGCAAAGATTGCGTGAACGCCTCGGCGCGCGCCGCGTCGTCCCGCAGGGCGCGGACGCGCGGTACGAGCGCTGCGAGCCGAAACCGCTCGCCCGCCTGCCACATGTGCGAAGCCGACTCGTCCACCGGACCGACGATACGCTCAGGGTCGAGCGCAGCGATCCTCCCGAGGAGCGGCGGGTGCACCCTCGGCCAACGCCGCGCTTGCGGCACCAGCCAAAGATGCTCGTACGCAGGTGGCGAGGATGGACCGCCACGGTGCACCGACGGGCACCCCGCGGCCATCAGCAGCACATCGCGCAGCGGCGCCGGATCGCCGCAGCGAAAGGTCGCCGCGGCGTCGGCGGCAGAACCCTGCCGTCGACACACCCATGCCTGCATCATCGTGCCGAAGAGCTTGCCGAGGCCACCCACCCCTTGCATCGCCAACGTGACCAACCACATGGGCAAAAAAACAGCGCCCATGAGAAATGCAGCGGTCCATCGATGCTCCGCGGTCACTTCGGCGAGTGAGCGCGACAGGCTACGCCTCAGCGCTGCACCGGTGTCGTACGGCACGGACAGACCCCACACCCAGGCGATCAGCCGTTGGTTGACGATCAAGTCGCCGCTCTGCACATGGTTGAACTCATGGGCGATCAGCCCGCCGAGCTGGCGGCGGTCCAACCTCTCGGCCGCACCCCGGGTGACGAGCAACGCCGCATCCGCGTAGCTACGCCCGACGACCATGGAGTTGATGGAGTCGTCGTTCATCAGGATATGGACATCCGGGATCGGCAGTCCGGCGGCGAGCGAGGCCTCCTCGACGCTGTCGTACAGCCGCTGAGCAGCCGTATCGGACGATGGTGGAAAGACCGGTACCGCCCCCAACTCCTGCGCTGTGGCGTTGCCACCGGTGTCGAGGCGTGCGGCCTTCAGCCATGCGGGCACCACGATCACCGCAGCCCAGATCACGGCAGCCGCGGTCGCCACCAGCCAAGCACCGCCGAGCGATCCCCCGACCAGGCCGAACACGATCAGCGAGGACGACAGCACCGCGAGCACAAACGAGACATCGACCACGCGCCGCCGGCGCAGCGCGGCATCCTGGGCGTCGAAGAAATCCACCGGACCTGCCGCAGTCCCGGAGGATCCGTCGCTCATCCTCGGGTGCCCTTCGCGCATCACCGTCGGGTCTTGCGCCCTTTCGCTGCGGAGGTCGGGCGGCGTGCCGTCTTGACCTTGGGCTTGACCTTTGGCTTGGCCTTGGCTTTCACCGCCTGCGTTCGAGGCTCCTCGATCTGCACCTGTAGCACGCGGAACAGGCTGTCGATGAACTCCTTGC
>CALGVD010000027.1 GCA_937920275.1 uncultured Pseudomonadota bacterium | reverse complement strand
GAATCCAAGGCCCGAGAAGCGTTCTATGCGCAGGTGCGCGCGCTGATCGATGCGGAGCCGACTACTCCGTAAGACGGCATTCACAGGGCCGTCACACGGCCGTCACCCGGCTGCAAGACACGACCCGGATGCTGCGCGCTCCCCCCGCGCATCCTCCGGAGCCGTTCGTCATGTCATACCGCAGCAGCCCCCGCACCCGCACTGTCGTCCGCCACATCCTTCTTGGTGGTTGTCTGTTCGGGTCCAGCGCGTTCCTGCCCCTCTCCACCGCATCAGCGCAGCAGCCGACGACGCCGCCCACCGCGGGGACCGCCGAGGAGCTGGAGACAGTGACGGTGACGGGCTCCTACATCCGCCGTGCGGATCTCGAGAGCACGGTGCCGCTCACGGTGATCGATCAGGCCGCCATCGAGACGCGTAACGCTCTGCTGCCCTCGGACCTGTTGATGTCTCTGCCGTCCGTTGTCAACCTGCCCGAGAACGAATCGCGGCTCGGCTCGTCTGGCGCGCGCGGCGACAATGCGAACATCAACATGCGGAACATGGGTGCCACAGCGACCCTGATCCTCGTCAACGGCCGTCGCATGGCGGTGAACCCGATGACCGCCGGACTGTCCCAGGCGGTGAACGTGAACCAACTGCCCACCCAGGGGATCGAGCGGATCGAAGTGCTGCGCGATGGCGCGTCGTCGATCTACGGTTCGGACGCAGTAGGTGGCGTGATCAACTATGTGCTCAAGCGCGAGTTCGACGGCATCGAAGCCGGCCTGCGCTACGGACTCACCGAAGAAGGCGGTGGTCAGAACTTACAAGCGACGCTGACCTTCGGCTCATCGTTCGCCGCCGGGCGCGGCCGCTTCTTCGGCACGCTGGAGGCCCTTCAGCGCGATGAGATCCGCCTCACGCAGCGCGACTTCAGCGACTCCGCCTTCAACTCCGACCGTGCTCCGCCACCGTTCAACCAACCGGGTGGTCCGTATGACGCGCGCTCGGCGCGGGGCTATTGGCCGACCTTCCGCGTCGGCACCAGCACCGCCACGAACTACTTCCGGCCCGTGAACGGCACACCGACCCTCACCACCGCTGCGCCGAGCCGAGCGACGAATCCCGAATTCTTCCTCGATCTCAACCAGTTCGGTTTTGCCTCGCCCGAAGTCAAGCGCGGCAATGCGTTCCTCTCCGCCGAGTTCGATATCACCGACACGGTCACAGCATTCGCGGATTTCAGCTATTACCTCGCCGATTCCACGATGCGCCGCCAGCCGCTCGCGCTCAACGCGCCGACCTCGGACAAGCTGATGGTCATGCCGGTGGACAGTCCGTACAACCCCTACGGCTCGCGCTTCTACAGCACGACCGGCGCACCGAACACCGACGGCAGCGCAAGGCTCGTGGGCACACCACGCACCGTCAGCTTCACCGCCATGACCCTGCCGGGCCTCGCCGCCGAGACCGTGTCGACGAGCGCCGACGTCTCGCGCATCGCCGCGGGCCTTCGGGGCAAGTTGGGTGAGACCTGGGAATGGGAATCCTCGGTGTTCTACAACGAGGTGAACGGCGAGGACGACGCGTTCCCGGATGTCCGCGAGAGCAAGCTGCAAAGCGCCATCGGGCGCACCGACACCAACGCGTATAACCCGTTCGGCTACACCTTCCGTGTCGCCGGCAATGCGGTGGTCGCCGACCAGCCCTATACCAACCCTGCTGCCGTGGTGGACTCCTTCAGCGATGTGTTCGCGCGGTCGGCGACCAGTTCGATCGCCAGCGTCGACGCGCGGCTCACCGGCCGGCTGTTCGAACTGTGGGGATCGGAGGTCATGGCAGCTTTCGGTACCGAATATCGTAAGGAGAAGCTGAGCGACGTCCGGCCGCCTTTCAGCGGCGAGAACCCGGCGGACTCCGGTCTCGACATCACCAACAACGACTTCCTGCTGCATCCGCCGCGCCCAGATGTGATCGGCGAGCGTGACGTGACCAGCGTCTATGCCGAACTGGTGGTCCCGCTGGTGTCGCGCGACATGACGCTGCCGTTGGTCCACAGCCTCGAAGTGACGGCCTCGGCGCGTTATGAGGACTACAGCGACTTCGGCACGACCACGAAGCCCAAGGCCGGGCTCAACTGGCGCCCCGTGTCTTGGCTCATGCTGCGCGGCTCGTACAACGAGGGCTTCATGGCACCGAGCCTCGCGGCACTCTTTACGAGCCCGCGTTGGACAATCACCGCCGGTGCGGGCGATATCGATGCGTATCGCAATCCCTTCCTCAACGAAGGACCGTATGTGAAGCGTACCTACTTCGGTGGCAACCCGGACCTCAAGGCACAGGAGTCCGAAGGCACGACCTATGGCTTCGTGCTCGATGTGCCCGGAGTCCGCGGTCTCTCGTTGACCGCGGACCTCTGGAAGATCGAGCGGACCAACCTGCTCGGTCAACGCAGTACCACGCAGATCGACGCGAGCGACCGTGCATTGCTCGACGCGTACACCAAAGCCCAGCTCGCCGCGGGTGTCCCCATCGCCCAGATCGACCTCGGCAGCGGCACGGCGAACTACCGCGGCGACCCGGATGTGGAGCGTTTTGCGTTGACGCCGGAGGATCGCGCCGCGTTCGCGGCATACAATGCCGCCAATCCGAACAATCCGGCAGCGGCGGCAGGACGCATCTTCGCGCGTTATCGGCCCTTCCTGAACCTGTCTTCGAGCGATCACCGCGGGATCGACTTCGGGGTCCGCTACGCTTTGTCCGACGCAGGTTACGGAAGTTTCGTGTTCAGCTCAGAGTGGTCGTATCTCGACCGCTCGACTTCCGTGCTCGCACCCGCAAACGTCGCCCCCACAGTCAACGACGGTCTGTACGCGAACGGTGCGGCCAAGTGGCGTGGCACCACCAACGTCAACTGGCGGCAGGGCGGCTGGAACGCCGGTCTCGGCATCTACTATGTCGGTGAGACGCATGATTCCCGTGCCACGACGACCCAAGCGGTCTATGACAACCTAGGCCAGCCGTCTTACATCGCGCCCTTCTTCACGGGCGGTCGCATGATCTACCGGCGGATAAACGACCCGGTCGTGAGCTACAACCTGAGCGTCGGCTATCGCTTCGGCGAGGCGGCTCCGGGATGGATCCGCGACACGCGCCTACGGCTCGGCATCGTGAACCTGACCAATGAGGAGCCGCCGCTGTCGGCTGTCGGCTCCGACAACTTCGGTTATGACCCGTCGGTGAGCCAGTCGCTGTTGACCGGTCGCTCGTGGTCGCTCGAACTCGTGAAGAAGTTCTGACCGTGATCCGATCGCGGCGGGACATCCTCCTCAGTCTGGGTGCGCTGGCGCCGGCCATCGGGCCTGCGTTTGCCTTCACCGCCGATCGTCCGTCTGATCCGGTCCTGCGACGGGAGCCGACTGCCGCGACCGAGATCGGTCGTTGGCGCATCGTCGAGGCCAACCAGGCGGCGGCCGTCGATGGGCGACACTTCTATGGCATCGGTAACCACGCCCTCGTCAAACATCGTAAGGACACCGGGGAACGTGTCGCCGAATGGATCAGCCCTCGCGGTGGCCCGATCGTCCACTTCAATGCGGGATTTGTTGAAGACAACCGACTCGTCCTCGCCCACTCGAACTTCCCCCAGCTCCCCATGGCAAGTTCGCTCGAAGTGCACGACGCGCGGACCCTGGCGCCGATCTCCAGCCACAGCTTCGGCATCCGTCTCGGATCGCTGACCTGGGCTGTCCGTCGCGGGGGTTCATGGTGGGCCTGCTTCGCCAACTACAACGATGCTGGCACCACGCCGGGTTTCGACCAGCGTTGGACCTACTTCGGCCAATTCGACGACCGCTGGCAATTGCTGCGATCCTGGCTCTTCCCCAAGGAAGTCGTCGCGACATGGGGCGTGAGCTCCTGCTCCGGCGGCGACTGGGGCGATGACGGGCTGCTCTACACGACCGGTCACGATGCCCCCGAGTTGTATGTCCTGCGGCTGCCGCGCCAAGGGGTGACTTTGGAGTACGTGACGACGATCGATGTCCCCTTCAAGGGCCAGGGCTGGGCCTGGGACCGCAGCCTTCGGGGCGAGCGTGTCATCTACGGCATCAGCCGCCCCAGCAAGGAAATCATCGCCGCGCGCATCCCGGCGATCCGGGCGGACTAACGCGTCGTCTGCGGTGCCGAGACGCCCGGCGGTCTGCTGTGCCGGTCGTACCACCCGATCGTGCCCAAGATCGCGGCGAGCCATTGGCTCGGGC
>CALGVD010000026.1 GCA_937920275.1 uncultured Pseudomonadota bacterium | reverse complement strand
CCGGTGGGCGCGGGGGAGGTGGGTGCCGGCGCGGGCGGCCAGGCACGCAGCAGGTCGGCATAAGGGTTGACGCCGCCCTGGAAGGGATAGGGGTCGCCCGGGCCCATGCGCGGGTCATTGCGCTCGCCGATGAGCACGGCACGCGCTCTGGCGTAATCTTTGGAGAGCAGGCCGGCGATCGGTTCCTCGGGCGGGAATGCGGGATCGCCGTAATAGAAATCCCGGTCTGCGAACGACAGGTTCATGGCCTGATAGAGCGTGTGCAGGTACCGCGCCGAGTTGTAGCCCATCGACTTCAGGTCGAACTGCTCGAGGATGTTGAGCGCCTGCAGCATCACCGGGCCTTGTACCCAAGTGTCGAGCTTGTGCACCTCCACGCCGCGGTAGGAGACGCTGCGGGAGGCCTCGATCTTCACCTGCCAGCCTGCGAGGTCTTCGCGGGTGATGAGGCCACCCGCCGTCTGTACAGCGCCGGCGAACTCGACGGCGATATCGCCTCGGTAGAAGCGCTCGTAGGCCGCCATGATCGCCTGCTTGCGCGAAGCGCCGCGCTTGAGGGCGCGTTGCTCGGCTTCGACGAGCCGCCGGAGCGTCGCTGCGAGTTCGGGTTGGCGGAAGATCTCGCCGGCGCGCGGGGCTTCCCGACCGCTCGGCCCTGGCTCATTCCGGTGCGGCAGCATCACGCGCGCGCTGTCCGACCATTCTTTGATCTTGGCTTTGTTACGTTCGATAGCGTCGGCGGTCTGTGCTTCGATGGGATAGCCGTCGGCGAGCGTGATCGCGGGCGCGAGCACCTCCGCCAGCGAGAGCTTGCCGTACTCGGCGAGCATCACGAGGATCCCGCCCGGTGTGCCGGGGGTCACGGCGGCCAAGGGGCCGTGCTCGGGCGGGTAGGGCATGCCGCGGCTTCGGAAGAACTCGACCGTGGCGCCGCTCGGCGCGACGCCCAGCGCGTTGATCGCGATCACGCGCTTTTCGACCGGATGCCAGATCAGCGCCTGTGTTTCGCCGCCCCAGTGCAGCGTGTCCCACATCGTGGCAGTGGCCGCGATCATCGCGCAGGCGGCATCGACCGCGTTGCCGCCGCGCTCGAACATCTTCGCCCCGGCGGTCGCACCCAGCGGCTTGCCGGTGATCGCCATCCATTCCTGCCCGTGCAGCGGTGGCTTCTCGGTGCGCTCTTGCGCGGGCACTGGGCCGGCGGCGAGCAGGGCCGCGAGGCTTGCCCAGCTCACGAGCAGACAGGCGCGCATGCGGATCTCAGTACTCCGAGACATCGCCCGTCCGCAACAGCCAGCCCGCCTCTCCCGCCGCCAAGGTGTACTTCACTTGGCGGGTTTTCCCTGAGGGCGCCGCATTGATATCGCCCGCAGCATAGATGGGGAAGCGCCGGACCAAAGAATTCTCCACCACCGCGAACTCGTCACGACCCATGTACCCCTCGGCGAGCGTCGCGTCCTCGGTGATGTCGGGCAGGAAGATCGCGCTCAGCGACTTGCCCTCATTGACGGCCTGGCCGATGACCGAGCCGTAGGAGCCGCTGCCGGCCGAACGCGTGAACACATAGAGTTCCGGCCAGCCGTTCACATCGAGATCGGCGATCTCGGCACCGACGACCGTGCCATCGACTTCTTGGGTGATCGTGTCGTTCGTCACCGTCAGACCCGAGGGCACGATGCTGACCGGGCCCACGGAGGACGCGTTCGGCGCGCTCACCCGGAAGGTGATGCCGTTCAAGGTGAGCGTCTTGTCGAAGGCGACGGGAGCCGGCGCTGCTTCCGGGGTGGATCTGCCGCACGCCGCCAGCAGCGAGGCCGCAGCGAGGGCGAGCGCGAGCGCGAGCGCGAGGGCGGGGGTGAGCGTGAGGTGGCGGTGCGTCATGTCGGCGATCTCCCGTTGGGGTGGAGCACTTCCAGAATACCGCGAAACTGACGGGGGATGCCCCGCTAGTGACCGGGGAAAGCCACCAGTGTCTGCACCGGCAGGCCCATCGCGCGCAGCCGCGCCGCGCCGCCGAGGTCCGGCAGGTCGATGACGAAGGCCGCGGCGACCACCTCAGCGCCGATGGCACGCAGCAGTTCCAGTGCTGCCACGGCCGTCCCGCCCGTGGCGATCAGGTCGTCGATCAGGAGTACCCGCTCGCCCGGTGCCACAGCATCACGGTGCACCTCGATCTCGTCGGTCCCGTATTCGAGCGCGTAGGCGACGCGCACGGTCTCGTGTGGCAGCTTGCCCTTCTTTCGCACCGGCACGAAGCCCGCGCCGAGGCGATGGGCGACGGCACCGCCCAAGATGAAGCCGCGCGCCTCGATGCCGGCGACTTTGGCGATCCGCGCGGAGGCCGGTGCGGCGGCGTACGGTGCCACCAAGGCCTCCACCGCCGCCGCATAGGCGAGCGGATCGCCGAGCAGCGTGGTGATGTCGCGGAACTGGATGCCGGGCTTCGGATAGTCCGGTATCGTGCGGATGCTGTGTTCGATCATGACGGCACTTTACACGCGGAACGGAGGCGCAGCGCATGGGTCAGCGGATCGGTCAGCGGATGGGACAGCGGATGGGACATCGTCGCGGGTCGGTCGTCGGGGTGCTGCTGCTGTGTGCTCTGGCCGGTTGCGCCGCGCCGTCGCGCGTGCAGCCGTCGCCGTCGGCGCCTCCCGTGGTCGGGCGCGAGACGGTCAACGCCACGCTCTGGATGCAGCGCGCGGCGGAGTACCGCATCTCGGCCGAGCAGGTCTACGGGCTTGCGACCGAGCGCTTGACGACCACGATCGCGGCACCGGGCACGGCCGCAGTCGAGCAGCAGGGCGCGGATGCGGCGACGCTCGCTCGGCTGCCGACGGCCGTCATCGTCGATCTCGATGAGACCGTCCTCGACAACTCCTTCTATCAGGCGCAACGGGCGCTCGCCGGTGCCGAGTTCGACGACGCGTCTTGGGACGCTTGGATGCTGGAGGCTGCCGCGACGGCTGTACCGGGTGCCGTCGCCTTCCTGCAGGCGGCGAGCCGTGCGGGGCACCGGATCTTCTTCCTCACGAACCGATCTTGTCCGCGCGGTACGGCGCCCGGCGCCGCCTGTGCTGCCCGAGCCGCCACGCTCCGTAATCTGGCGGCCTTGGGCGTGCCTGGGGGTGCTGATTCAGACAACTTGCTGCAGCGCGGCGATCGTCCTGAGTGGAGCGGATCCGAAAAGATCTCGCGCCGGACCTGGGTCGCCGAGCGATATCGCATCGTGGCGCTCGCAGGCGATGATCTTCACGACTTCGTCGATCGCGCCGAGTACGCGCGGCGGCGTGCTGAACTTGCGCCGCTGTTCGGTACGCGGTGGTTCCTGTTGCCGAACGCCATGTACGGGTCTTGGGAGCGCGCGATCGTCAGCGGCAGCTGCACGCCCGGCATGGATGCCGCGACCTGCGCCGCAGCCAACACTGCGCGCAAGTACGCGCTGCTCGATCCCGCGCCAGCGCCCTAGGGCCACCGCCCTAGGGGCAGCGCGCGCCGGGCAGCGCGATGTCCACCCAGACCAGTCGGTGATCGCTGCTGGTGGCGGCGTCATCGTTCACCCAGGCAAAGGCGGGGTCGTCCTGCGTCGGCCAGTACACCCCTGAGGCGCAGACCGCGAGATCCGACGAGGGCAGGACATAGTCGACGCGCAGGTTGCCGGGCGAGTTCATGCCGCCGTCGGAGAAGTCAGCGGTGTCCTCGTTCGCCGGGCCGAGCTGGCGGTCGTTCGCGCCGCCTTGTCGGCGGGCCGCCTCAGCAGCGCCTGCGCTGCGCGGCACCCAGCGCCCCACCGATGCCTCGCGGTGTACCCGTGGATGTTCGAGCAGTTGCCGGATGGCGCCGTTGCGGCTGCCGCCATCGACCGGGTCCGCATTGAGGTCGCCCGCGATCACGAACGAGGCCTCGGCGGCGAGCCCGCCGCGCTGTCCCGCATCGTCGATGAGGTAGCCGTCACGATCCGGTGACAGGTAGTCCGCCCAGAGCCGGATCTCATCGTGGTTGCGGCGGCCGTTGCGGTCCTCGGGGCCATCGAACCCCGGCGGGGTCGGATGACTCGCCAGCAAGTGCAGCACACGCGGCGGCGCACCGGGCGCCGCACCCGGCGCGGCACCCGGCGCCACGGGCAGTTCGAAGGGCAGGTCCCAGTGGCTCTTCGAGGACAACGGCAGTACCGCGAGCGCGTCCGGGCCGTACCAGTCGGGGGGTAGGTCGGCACCCGGCATATCCCGCCACAGGAAATTGCGGAAGCTGCGCACCTGATCGCGGCGCAGCGTCAGGCGCGAGCAGACCAGCATGCCGTACTGCCCGGGGAACAGACCGAAGCCGCGTGCATCGTTGCCGCCACCGATGCGGCCGTCGCGATCGAGATCGACGCCGCTCGGCAGTCCGGTGTTCGAGGGTGCGCTGAAGAGCGTCGGGCAGGCGAGCGGTTCGCGACCGCCTTGGCTCACCGCGAGATAGCCGCGCAGAAAGGCGAGGGCCGCCGGGGCGGGCGGACGCGCCGCGTGGTCGTCGTCAACGGCGCCGTCATAGTCGAATTCATTGATCAGCAGCAGGTCGGGGCGCACCTCCTGAAGCACGGCAGCGATCGTCGCGGCTTGGGTGCTGCGTCCCGTGGTGAGTTCCTGTGCGAGCGCGCCTGACTCCCGACGATAAAGGCTGACATTGTAGGCAGCGATGCGCAGGGTGCCGGGGGCGGGCGGTGGTGGGGCCGCACGCGGCGGCGTCACGGGCGGCCGCGACTCCAGCGTCGAGGCCGCCGCTTCGGCGATCGCCAGGACGCAGAGCATGGCTCCGAGGGTGGTCAGCATCTTCGGGTGTCGCATCGACTTGTCCTCCCGCGACCCAAAAAGAAAGGCGGGCCGAGGGGCCCGCCTTCCGATGGTGATCGACTCTGCAGTCGGTGATCAGAACTCGTACTTGAGACCGATCTGGATCTGCCAGCGTGAACGCTCGGTGTTGCGGATTACGCCGCCCGCCGGACCGTTGACCGATTCCGGATTGAGCAGCGTGGAATTGGCGCCCGAGATCCGGTACTTGGCGCAGGTCAGCACGCCCGCGTTGTCCGACACACCGTTGGCACCGGCGCAGGTGGCGCTGAACAGGTTCACGCCCTCTGAGTACTCTTCGACGGCGCCCCAGTCCTTGTCGATGAGGTTCAGGACGTTGGCGATGTCCAGGGTGACCCGCGCTTTGTGGTTCTCAGAGAACGCCGGCAGTTCCTGGCTGAGCTGAAGGTCCCAAAGATTGATCGACGGATTGGTGAAGGAACCACGCGGTACGATACCGCCCTGCGGGATGCCGAACTTCGCCACCAACAGCCGCAAGTTGTCGAGGGTCGCGACGCTGTCGAAGGCGACGAGTGGCGCCGAGGACACGGTGACGACACTGGTCGTCCCCACCATCGTCGTGGTCGCCGTCCCCGAGAGGTCTGGGATGTAGGCGAGCTGCGCACCACGGTTGACGCCGAAAGTCTCGTTACGGCCAGATCCACCGTTCATGACGAAGGTGACCGGACGGCCCTTGCGGTAATCCGCGAACAGCGAGAAGCGGGTTTCGTAGTTGCCGAACAGGTTCTTGCGCCAGCCGAGCTCACCCTTGAAGGCGTCGGAGATCTCTTCCTGGCCACGGCCCGAGATCGCCGTGTTCGGGTCGAGCGAGGCGTATTGACCACCGTAGAGCGAGCTTGCGGTGGATGAGAACCGCGCCGAGGCCGAGAACTCGTCCGAGTTCTGCTTGGCGTACGAGAGGGACGCGTTGAACCCGTTCTCGAAGTACTTCGAGACACCCACCGCGGCCGTCCAGATGTCACCGGTCGTCTCTGGGTTGTAGGCCTGGATGTCGCGACCGGACCCCGGGTTGAAGGAGTTGACGGTGGTGCCGGGGATCGCGGTCCGCCGCGCGGCCGACAGGCCGTCGTAACGGATGCGACCGTCCGGTGTGCGTGCTTGCACGCCGTTCACCGACAACGGGACGGCGCGGATGTCCCGGAAGGCAAGCCCGTCTTTGGTATACACATAGACGACGCTGGCGTTGAGGTTCCAGCCGTCCATGAGCTCCCAGTTGACGGCGAGATTGGTGCGCCAGTCGGCGGGCATGTTGAAGTCCGGCGCCATCGAGTTGGTCTCGGCGGTCGGCGAGACCGTCGAGCCGCCGAGCGCAGCCTGGATGCTGGCCGGGATGCTCGAACCGAACGAGGAGTTCACCGGGACGTTCAGCGCCGCCAAACAGACCGCCGGGTTCAAGGCGCAGTTCACCGCGCCCGTGGTCTCGGTGATGAATCCGCCGCCCTGTGCCGCGGTGGCCAAGAGGCTGGACGCATTGGCTGCAGTCGTCGATCGGCGGAAGGTGATGGTGTTGTCGATGATGCCGGTGTTGCTGAATGAGTTCGAGAGGAACACATCAGGCAGACCGCCCGAGAAGAGGCCGACGCCGCCGCTCACCTTGACGTTGTCGGTCGGACGCCAATCGAAGGCGAAACGCGGCATCAGCACATCGAGACCGTCGTAGGTGCTCTGGTTGGAGAAGCCGTAACGGTTCACGAAATTGGGGTTGAGCGCCGGCTTGTCCTTCACCGAGTAGGTGTCGTAACGGAGACCGTAGGTGAGCGTCAGCTGGTCGGTCGTGTCCCAGGTGTCCTGCAGGAACAACGAGGTGGTGTCGTAGGAGAAGTTCGCCGCCGCGTCGTTCGAGTTACCCGACAACGCATTGCGGTAGTTGAGTTCACCAGCATGGCCGTTGGTGAAATCGCGGATGGAGTCGAAGTAGTACCGACCGTCGCTGCTCGGCAGGAAGAGGTTGAAGATCTCTTGGCGCTGGTACTGCACGCCTGCCTTGAACAGGTGGGTATCACGCACGAGCTCCCCTGAGAACTGGCCTTGGGTGTTCTGGGTGTTGAGGAAGTTCGCGTGCCGGAACTGGTCCGGGCCGAAGCGCACGACCGCGACATTGCTTGAGCCGTTGCGGCAGGTCGTTGGCTGGTTGGTCGTGCTCGCGGCGTCGAGCGGCGTGGCGGTGGAGCAGACGCGGATGTCCGCGAAGTTCTGGCCCGAAGGCGGCTCCTGCAGGCGTGTGTAATCGCGCTGCGAGAGGCGGACCTCGGTGGAGAAGGTGTCGGTCCAGTCCGAGTTGAACTGCAGCGAGAGCGTCTCGTCGTCCTCGCCCGTGAGGTACCACTGTGAGTCCAGGCCGGCGCTGCCGGTGCTGAGGTTGGTGCGCTGGATGACGCCCGACTCCGACTTGCGATAAGTCAGGGTGGCGCGCTGGTCATCGGTGATGTTCCAGTCGAGGCGCGCCGTGTATTTTTCGTCGGTGATCGGCTTGGTCGACGGGATGCCGCCGAACGCGAAGGTCGAACGATAGGTGTTGGCGAAGACATTGGTGACCGCGTCGATCTCCGCCTGCGTCATCGGCGTGCGGTTCGGGCCGTTGATGCTGGTGGCGAAACCTGCGCCGGCTGGACCGACATTGGTGACGTCAAGTGACTCGTAGGTCTCGTAGGAGAGCGCGAAGAACAGCGTGTCTTCGATGATCGGCCCGCGGAAGGTGGCGCCGTAGTTATCCTGCTCGACCAGCGTCTTGACCGTGGTCTGCTTGATCTTGGTGCCGACCAGGTCTTCGTTCAGGAAGTTCGCGAACACCGAACCGCCGAACTGGTTGGTGCCCTGACGCAGCACGACGTTGATCGCGCCGCCGAGGAAGTCACCGTTCTCGACATCGAAGGGGACCGCCTGAACCGAGAACTGCTCGACCGAGTCGATGGAGACCGGGCCGCGGCGGGTCGGCAGACCGCCGGTGTTGAGGCCGAAGTCGTCCTGCGCCTGCACGCCATCGATGGAGATGCGGTTGGTGCGCGGGTTGGATCCGGCGATCGAGATGCCGCCGTCGCCGCGCAGATTGGCGGAGACCAGGGGGTCGCGACGGGCGAGGTCGCGGATGTCGCGGTTGATCGAGACGATGGCGTCGATCTGGTCACGGTCGAGGTTGGTGACCGCGCCGATCTCGTTGGCGTTGCGGATGGCCGCCGCTGACACCACGACCTCCATCGTGCCGCCTTCGAGGTCGGCATTGAGACGGCTGGTCTCGCCGACCGTCAGGAACACGTTCTCGTACTTCTCGCCCTGGTAGCTGTCCGCCGTGATCTCGACGGTGTAGGGGCCGCCGATACGCAGGCCGCGGGCGTCATACACGCCGCTGGCGTTGGTGGTCTGGACGGAGCGGGTGCCGGTCGGTGTGTGCACGATGGTGACCGTGGCCCCGGGCAGGGCGTTACCCCCCGTGTCGGTGACCTGGCCGCGCAGCGCCGAGGTGATTTCTTGGGCGAACGCCTGTGGGGCGCTGGCGACGGTCAAAAGGCCGACCAACAGACTGGCAGCGATTTTCTTGAGGAACATGGGAACTCCGTTTTCTTGCAGACTTCGAACTGGCCTAATTGTGGGCAGTCAACATGGAGATTGTATTACGCGGAGCGCGACGGACGCTGAAAAACCGGCGGATACCGTTGATTTTCGGGTGTATTATTTACGCAACACCGCGGGTTTCCCTCCGCCCAGGGGGTATCAGGCTGACCCGGTTTCCAGGGCGTGGCGGAAATGCCGCCGGCAGAGGGGTACGTAGCGGTCGTTGCCGCCGATCTCCACCTGAGCGCCCGCGGTCTCGACCCGGCCATCGCCGCGCACCCGGACGACCATGGTCGCCTTGGCGCCGCAATGGCAGACGGTCTTGAGTTCGACGAGGTTGTCGGCCCAGGCGAGCAGCTGCCCGCTGCCCTCGAAGAGGCGCCCGAGGAAGTCGGTCCGTAACCCGTAGCAAAGCACCGGGACATCCAGGTCGTCCACGACCTTGGCCAGCTGGCCGACATGCTCCACGGTCAGGAACTGTGCCTCGTCGACCAACACGCAAGCGAGCGGCGCGTCCGCATGTTCCGCGGCGATCTCGGCATGAAGATCCCGACCCGGTCCGAAATGCCGCGCGTCGGCGCTGATGCCGATCCGCGAGGCGACCCGGCCGCCAGCGCGGTCGTCGAGGCGTGCCGTGTAGAGGATCGTGCGCATGCCGCGCTCGCCGTAGTTGTGGGCGGCCTGCAGCAACGCGGTGGACTTCCCCGCGTTCATCGTCGAGTAATAGAAGTACAGCTTGGCCATGGCGCGTGCGGGGCGCTCGGGCGCCTCAGCCGGCGACGATGCCGACCACGCAGGCCGTCATGCACGAGCCGAGCGTCGCGGCGACGAACGCCGGCCAGGCGAGTTCGGCGAGATCGCCGCGGCGCGAGGGCACCATGGTGCCGATGCCGCTGATCTGGATGCCGATGCTGGCGAGGTTGGCGAAGCCGCAGAGGCCGTAGATCGCGATCAGCCGCGAGCGCTCGGAGAGCGCCTCGGGCGGGATCGCGGACAACTGGATGAAGGCGATGAATTCGTTGAGCACGCTCTTGACCCCGAGCAGCGAGCCGACCGTGGCGGCCTCGGCCCAGGGGATGCCCATCAACCAGGCGATCGGCGAGAAGATCCAGCCTGCGATGCGCTCGAGCGTGACCGCTTCGCCGCCCACCATCGGCAGGAAGCCGACGACGCTGTTGGCGAGCGCGACGAACGCGGTGAGCACGATCAGGATGGCGACGATGTTGAGGTAGAGCGCGAGGCCGTCACTGGTGCCGCGGGTGATGGAGTCCATGGCGCTCGAGTAGATGCGCGGCGGCTCCTGCAGCGTCTGCGTGGCATCGTCGTCGTCCGGGATCATGATGTGCGCGAACAGCACGGCGGCCGGCACCGACATGATCGACTTGGTGATGAGGTGGCCGAGCACGCCCTCGAACTGTTCGCCGAGCATCGCCGAGTAGATGACCATCACCGACCCGGCGATGGTCGCCATGCCGGCGGTCATGACGAGCAGGAGCTCGTAGCGCGACATGCGCTCGAGGTACGGTCGCACCAGGAGCGGCGCCTCGGTCTGGCCGAGGAAGATGTTGGCGGTGGCGACGAGGCCGGCAGGGCCGCGCGTGCCGAGTGCGCGCTCGAACAGCCATGAGATGCCGCGGATGATCACCGGCAGGATGCGCCAGTACCAGAGCAGCGCCGACAGCGCCGACATCACGATCACGAGCGGCAGCACCTGGAAGGCGAAGGTGACGACCGCGTTCGGGTTGGTGACGGTGAAGGGCGTGTCGCCGCCGCCGAGATAGCCGAACACGAAGGAACTGCCCTTGAGCGTGGCGGCGCCGAGCGCGCCCACCGCCTGGTTCAGGTAAAGCAGCCCTTCTTTGACGAACGGCGCCTTGAGCAGCAGCAGGCAGATGACGAACTGCAGCACGACGGCGATGCCGACCAGCTTCCAGTTGATGCGGCGGATGTTGCGCGACATCGGCAGCACGAGGGCGATGAAGACGGCGATGCCGAGCAGCGCCTGGAGGTAGAGGGTCATTTGAGTTTGATCTCCCGCAGGCGTTCTTGGAGGTATTCTTCGGCGAGGATTGGGGGCAGCGGTTGCGGCCGGCCGTCACCGGTGCACGAGGGCAGGGCGGCGATCGGGAAGTCCGGGTTGAAGTGCAGGAAGAACGGCATCGAGAAGCGCGCGTGCCGGGCGCGCTCGCTCGCGGGGTTGATGACGCGGTGGCTGGTGGACTTCAGCGCGCCGTTGGTCAGCCGTTGCAGCATGTCGCCGACGTTCACCACCATCGAGCCGGGCGCCGGGTTCACCGGGAGCCACTCGCCGCGCCGCGTCTGCACCTGCAGGCCGGGCTCCTCGGCACCGAGCAGCAGCGTGATGACATTGATGTCCTCGTGCGCACCGGCGCGTACGCTCTCGGTCGGTTGCGCGGCCATCGGCGGATAGTGGATGACCCGCAGCACGCTGTTGCCGAGCTCGACCTTGTCCTCGAAGAAATCCGGCGCAAGTCCGAGCACCCGTGCGATCGCGGCGAGCAGCCGGCGGCCGGTGCGATCGAAGGTCTCGAACATCTCGAGACAGGTGTCGCGGAAACCCGGGATCTCCGCGATCCAGACATTCGCTGACATGTAGTGTTGGTAGGGGTGGCCGGACGGGAGCTCCCGGCCGACATGCCAGAATTCCTTGAGGTCGTGGTGCAGCGCGCCCTTGGCGGTCTCGATGCCGAACGGCGTGTAGCCGCGCGCGCCGCCACCGCCCGGCACATGGTACCGACGCTTGTCCGCTTCAGGCCATGCGAAGAACGCCTTGAAGATGCCGAGGAATCGGTCGATGAGCGGCTGCGGGATGCCGTGGTCCGCGATGATCACGAAGCCATGGTCGGCGTAGGCTTGGCCGAGATCGTGCACGAAGCGGTCGCTGTCCGCGGCGTGCAGGCTGAGGGTCGGGATCCGCTCCGTCATGGGCGCATTCTGCACGGTCGGACGGGTCGCGGCGAGACTCCGGAGTCCCCCGGGGTTAAGCTTGACCCGCCCATGGAAACCCTGCTACCCGCACTGCTGCGCCTGCTCGGCGCTTACCTGCTCGGTTCGCTGAACGGCGCCCTGTTGCTCGGGCGGCTGCGCGGCGTCGATATCCGCACCCAAGGCAGCGGCAACGCAGGGGGTACCAATGCCCTGCGTACCCAGGGGCGCGGGTTCGCGCTCGGCGTCGTGATCATCGACATCGCCAAGGCCTGGATCGCCGTCCGCGTGCTCGGCGGTCCGGGGGCCACTTGGCTTGCGGTGGGCTGCGGCTTCGCGGCCGTGCTCGGGCATGTGTATCCGGTGTTCCACGGGTTCCGCGGCGGCAAGGGCGTGGCGACGCTGCTCGGTACGCTGCTTGCGGTGTCGCCGCTGCTGCTCGCCGCCGTGCTCGGTGTCTGGCTCGTGATGATGACGGTGTTCGGCATGGTCGGGCTCGGCTCGATCGTCGCGAGCGCCGCCTTGCCGCTGCTCGCGCTGCTCGGCGTCCGCGGTGGCTGGTTGCCCCCCGAGTCGCTCGCGCCGCTGCTCGGCTTCGGGGTCGCCTGTGCGCTGCTCGTGCTCTGGACCCACCGCGCCAACCTCGCGCGCATGCAGGCGGGCACCGAGCCGCGCGCCAAGCGCCTGTGGCTGCTCGGTCGTCTGCTGGGGCGGATCTGAGTGTGGTGACGGCTGGCGCACCGCTCGCGCAGCGCGTGTTCGTGGCGCTCGCCGATGGCACGGAGCACTCCGGCGCAGCGCTCGCCGAGCGCGCCGGCGTGACCCGCAGCGCGGTGTGGAAGGCCATCGAGTCGCTGCGCGCCGAGGGTCTCACGATCGAGGGTGCGACCAACCGCGGCTATCGCTTGGCGTCGCCCACCGAAGCGCTCGACGCGGTCGTCTTGCGCGCGGCTTTGTCCCCCTCGACCCGCGTCCGCTTGCGCAACCTTGCGGTCGTTTGGGAGATCGATTCGACCAACGCGGCGCTACTTGCCTCGCCGCCACCGCCGGTCGGTGCCTGGGATGTCTTGCTCGCCGAAAATCAGCGACAGGGCCGCGGACGACGCGGTCGCGCTTGGCGCGCGTCGCTCGGCGACAGTCTGTGTCTCTCGCTCGGCACGGCCTTCGAGCCCTTACCGCAGGACTTGCCCGCCGCGACGCTGGTGGTCGGCGTGTGCGTGCTGCGCGCGTTGCGCAGGCGCGGGGGTCAGGGTGTGGCGCTCAAGTGGCCGAACGACATCGTGCTCGTTGAGGTGCCCGGCTCGATGGACGGCTCGATGGACGGCGCGCTCAGCAAGGCGGGCGGCATCCTCGTGGAATTGCGCGTCGAGGCGGGGGGCTGCGCGCAGATGGTGGTGGGCATCGGCCTCAACCTGCGTTGTCCCGCTGCGATCGCCCAAGCGATCGAGCCGGGTGCATTGCCGGCGACGGCCCTGGTGGTCGCCGGTGTCGAGGTCGCATCCCGCAACGCACTTGCGGCAGCGGTGGTCGATGAATGCGTGTCGGGGCTTGCGACCTTCGCCGAGCGAGGATTTGCGCCGTTCCGTGATGAATGGCGCGCGGCGGATGCGCTGCTCGGGCGCGCGGTGCGCATCACGACGGTGGGCGCGAGCAGCGCGTCGCCCGATCGTGCCGGATCGGTACGCGAGGGGCACGCCCGGGGCATCGATCCGGCCGGGGCGTTGCTGTTCGAGTCCACGGATGGCGCGTGCAGCGCCGTGTCGTCGGGTGAAGTCAGCGTGCGGGAACAGCGGCCGTGAACCGGAGCACGGGTTATGCCGTGGTGCTCGCGCTGGTGCTTGCGAACCTCGGCTACTTCGCGTGGCGCATCTGGATCGCACCGCCTGCCGCCGGTTCGGTGCCGTGGCGGGCGCCCGGCGCAGTGTCGGTTCCGGCGGCGCTGCCAGCCGGGTTGGGTACGATCGATCTCGCAGGTGAAGCCCGCGACGATCTCCCCGCTGCGGTGCCGGCGGCTCCGCTCCCGGTTTGTCTGCAAGTCGGGCCGTTCGCCGAACCGATCGCGACCGCCGAGGCATTGATCGAGATCCGCAGCCGTGGTTTCGCGCCGACGGTCATCTATCCGCCCGAGGTGGTGCCCCGCCGGTGGGTCGTGCGTATCGATGGCCTGCCCACCGAGGCGGACCAGGAGCGGGTGTTGGCACGGCTCAAAGCCGCAGGCTTCAGTGATTTCGCCGCTTTGCCGCGCGAGACCCGGACCTACGCGGTGTCGCTCGGGGTGTTCTCCGAGCCTTCTCGTGCGGCCCGGCGGTCGGCGCAGATGCAAGCGGCGGGCATCGCGGCGCGCATCGTGCCGCTCTACGCACCGGTCGCCGAGCGATGGCTGCAGGTGACGCTCGATCCGGCGGTGATGCCGGCGGGATTCGCGCCGGGCACTGCGCCGACTGCGGCGCTCGCCGGTGCTTGGCGGGTACGGGTTTGCGACAGCGTCGCAGCCGAGACCGCTCGATGAGCGCGCCCGTACGCCGCCGTCTGGGTCCGATCGCGGCGGTCGCGTTGGTGGTCGGCAACATCATCGGCTCCGGCATCTTCATGCTGCCGGCAGCGCTCGCTCCCTATGGCTGGAACGCCGTGTTCGCTTGGCTCATCACGATCTCTGGTGCGTTGTGCTTGGCGTGGGTCTTCGCGCAGCTCGCGACGCAGTTGCCGCAGGCGGGCGGCGCGCATGGCGTGGTACGGACGACCTTCGGCGATACGCCCGCGTTCTTCACCTCTTGGGGCTACCTCGCGAGCGTGTGGACCGCCAACGCGGCGATCACGGTGGCCGCTGTGAGCTACCTGCAACGGCTGGTCCCGCAGATCGACGCTTGGCCGTTCGGGCCGCAGGTCGTCGCACTCTTTTTCATCGCCTTGTTCGCGCTCGGCAACGCGCGGGCGTTGGCAGGCGGCATCCAGATCGTCTCGACGCTGATCAAACTGCTGCCGTTCGTCCTCGTGATCGGCCTGGCGGCTTGGTTGATGGTCACCCAAGGAAACGCAGCGCTCGCACCGATCGACACGGTCCCCTTGGAGGCTTCCGCCACGCTTGCAGCGGTCGGCATCACGGTGTTCGCGTTGCTCGGCCTCGAGAGCGCGTCCGTGCCGGCGGATGCCATCGACGATCCGGTGCGCAATGTGCCGCGCGCGACGCTGTTGGGCACCGCGGTCGCAGGCGTCGTCACTTTGTTGTCGAGCTGCGCCGTGGCGCTGATGCTGCCGCAGGCGACGCTCGCATCCTCGACCGCGCCGATCGCCGATTTCATCGGGGTGTTCGTGGGTAGCGGTGCCGGCAGCTTCGTCGCCCTTTGCGCCGTGGTCAGCTGCCTCGGCGCCCTCAACGGCTACCTGCTGGTGGGCGCTGAGCTGCCCGCCGCGATGGCGCGCGCCGGTTCCCTGCCCGCATGGTTCAGCCGCGCCAACGCGCGCGGCGTGCCGACCCATGCGCTGTGGGTGGGTGCAGCGGCGTCGGGCGCGTTCGTCTTGGTCGCCTTGTCGCGGCAAGGCGTCGCCGCCTTCGAGTTCGTGGCGCTTGTCTCCACGGTCACCGCGCTGCTGCTCTATGTCGCCGTCTCGACCGCCGCCCTGCGTCTGATGCACGAAGGTCGTGTCGCCCGCCGCCCCGGCCTCTGCGCTGCGGCACTCGGCGCATTGCTGTTCGCCGGGGTGACGATCTGGAGTTGCGGTACCGAGGCGTTCGCTTGGAGCGCCGCACTGCTCGCCCTCGGTTGGCCGTTGCGCCGGTGGGCCGCTGCCCGGACAGGCTCCGCAAGGGTAGAATGAGCGCATCGGCGCCGGGTTAGCACAGGGGTAGTGCAGCGGTTTTGTAAACCGTTGGTCGGGGGTTCAAATCCCTCACCCGGCACCATTCCCCCGCGACGCCGGACGCGGCACACTCCGTGTCCGGACCACAGGGGGAGCAGATCATGCAGGCTTGGATCCACGACGCGGTGCGCACGCCGCGGGGCAAGGCGCGGCCCGATGGCGGCCTCGCCGCCCACAGCCCACAGGAACTTGTCGGTCGTCTCGTGGCGGCGCTGGAGACGCGCGGTCACGAACCGCGCAGTGTCGGCGGACTGGTGCTCGGTTGTGTCGGTCAGATCGGCGATCAAGGCGGCAACATCGCGCTCGTCTCGAAACTGCACGCGGGCATCGACGAGCGCGCCAGCGCCTTCACCCTCAACAATTATTGCGTGTCCGGGCTGACCGCGATCGGTCATGCGGCGCTGCGGGTGGCGGGTCGGCCGACCGCGGCCTTGGCGGGCGGCGTCGAGATGATGTCGCGCGTGCCGTTCATGGCGGACCGGGCCACCTATTACAGCGATGCGTCGTTCCCGACGCGGTCCCGATACGTTCCGGTGGTGCTCGCCGCCGACCGGCTCGCCGACGAGCAGGGGATCGCGCGCACCGAACTCGATCGACTGGCGCTGCTCTCGCAGCAGCGCGCGGTGGCCGCCGAGGCCGTGCCTGCGCTCGCCGCTTCGCGGATCGCGATCGATGGCCTCGCGATCGACGAATGCGTCCGTCCGCAGACCACCGCGGAGTCGCTCGCGGCGATGGCGCCCGGTTTCGCGGCGCTCGCTGCGCAGTACGCGGATGCGCTCGAGGGTCCCATCGATCATCGTCATACCATCGCCCATGCGCCGCCCGTCTGCGACGGTGCGGGGCTCGCGCTCGTCGGCGGCACGCCCGCGGATGGCGCCGGCCGAAAGGCGCGGGCGCGCATCTTGGCGTATGCCGAATCCGGCGGTGATCCGCGCGCGTCGCTGCTCGCCGGCCTCGCCGCGATGCAGGCCGCGCTCGCCGAAGCCGGGCTCACGCTCGGCGACATGGACCGGATCGAGTTCATGGAGTCCTTCGCGGTCACGATGGCGATCTTCCTGCGGGACCACGCGGTGGACCTCGGTCGCGTCAATGTCGGCGGCGGCCACATGGCCAAGGGTCATCCGATGGGTGCCTCGGGCGCCATCCTGCTCTCGAGCCTGCTCGATGCGCTCGATGTCTGCGGCGGACGGTTCGGGCTCGTCGCCTGCACCGGCGCTTCCGGCGTCGGCGCCGCGATGGTGGTCGAGCGGGTGGGCGGGTGAGCGCAACGCCGTCGATCTCCTCCGCGCCGTGGCCGAGCCCGACGCGGGCGTGGGTGCTGGTCGCGTTGCTCATGGTGGCGTACACCAGTTCTTTCATCGACCGGCAGATCATGAGCCTGCTGGTCGAGCCGATCCGCGCAGACCTCGGCATCAGCGACACCGAGTTCAGCCTGCTCGCAGGCCTCGCGTTCTCGATCTTCTACAGTGTCATGGGCTTGCCGCTCGGTTGGGTGGCCGACCGTTGGAGCCGACGGATGCTCATCGTCGTCGGCATGATCTCCTGGAGCATCATGACGGCGCTCTGCGGGCTCGCCACGGGGTTCCTCGGCTTGTTCCTGGCGCGCATCGGTGTCGGGATCGGCGAAGCGGCTTTATCGCCGGCCGCCTATTCTTTGATATCGGATTACTTCCCGCCCGAGCGGCGCGCCCGCGCCATCAGCGCCTACGCGATGGGGCCGTACCTCGGGTCTGGACTGGCGTTGATCATCGGCGGCCAGGTCATCGAGCTGGCCGAAGGCATGGGGGAGGTGGCAGTGCCGGGGGTCGGCGTGCTTGCGCCTTGGCAGCTGGTGTTCCTGGTGGTCGGGTTGCCGGGTGTGCTGATCGCGTTGCTGTTCTTGCTGGTACGCGAGCCGGAGCGCCGCGGTCTTGCGCCGCGCGGATCGGATCTGTCGCTGCCCGCCTTCATCGGCGGACGGCGGACGCTCTTCATGCTGTTGTTCCTCGGTTTTTCCGTGTTCGGCATCGCAGGCATCTCGTACCTCGTCTGGATCCCTGCAGTGTTCATGCGTGTGCATGGCTGGACGGCAAGCGACATCGGGCTCGCTTACGGGGCGATCCTATTGCTGACCTCGGTGCCGGGCGTGTTCGTCGGTGGTTGGATCTCGGACCGCCTGACGACACGCGGCCGTGTCGATGCGCCGATCACGGTCGCCGCGATGGTGATGTTTGCGCTGGTGCCGTTGGTCCTCGTCACGCCGCTGCATCCGGACCCGACGACTGCGTTGACCCTGCTCGCGGTCACCAGTTTCGGTTTCGGCATGTTGAACGGGCTTCCTGGCACGGCGCTGCAGTCGGTCGTGCCCAATCAATTGCGTGGCCAGATCATCGCGGCGTATTTCCTGATCGGGACGATGATGTCGCTTGGTTCGGGGCCGACATTGGTCGCCTGGGTGAGCGACCACCTGCTCGGCGGGCCGATGCAGATCGGCGTGTCGCTCGCGACGGTGGGCGCGGTCGCGACGCTGGCCTCGGCAACGATGCTCTGGGTCAGCCGCACCGGGTTCCGCGAGGCCGTGGAGGTCGCTCGGCAGTGGCGCTAGGCGTCGTTCGCCCGTCAGCCGTCCTCGTCCGAAGCCAGGCGTGACAGTTCGCCCCGCAGCACCTTGCCGACGCTGTTGCGCGGCAACTGCGGGATGACGCGCAAGCGTTCCGGCCACTTGAACCTTGCGAGGCCGAACGCCTCGAAGTGGGCGCACACGGCGTCGAGGTTGACGCTCGCGCCCGGCTTCGGTACCACGACGGCGCAGATGCGCTCGCCCATCACGGCATCGCGATAGGCCGCCACCGCGCCCTCGAGCACATCCGGCATCTGGTTGAGCGCGTTGTCGAGCTCCTCGGGCGAGATCTTCATCCCGCCGCGGTTGATCACCTGTCGCAGCCGGCCGACGAAGCGGTAGAAACGCAGTTCGTCGCCGTCGCCACAGAGTTCGAAGAGATCGCCGGTGCGGAACCAGCCGTCCGCCGCGAACGACTCGGCGTTGATCTGCGGTGCGTGCAGGTAGCCGTCGAAGACCGTGGGCCCCGTGATCTGCAGTTCACCGGCATGTCCTGCCGTGAGGATCTCGCTGCCGTCCTCCGGGTCGATGAGCCGCGTGCGGATCTGCACGGGCGGCGGTGGTGTCCACGACACCTCATCGCGGCCATAGCGCGGGAACCAGCGCGCGCGATGCAAGGCATCGGCAGCGTTGGCGGCGTTGCTGATGAGCGAGACGCCCTCGTTGGAGCCGAAATTGTTGCAGATCTCGATGCCAAAGCGATCCTGATAGCCCTGGATCATCTCCGGGTCGAGCGGTGCCGACCCGGAGCCGATGCAGCGCAAGGACGACAGGTCGACCGATGCGAGCAGCGCCTCGTTCTTCAGCAACATGTTGAGCACCGCCGGCGGTGCGATGGCGTACTGCGGCCGCTCGGTGGCGATCTGCCGGAAGAAGGTCGGCAGGTCGAGCGGATGGTGCAGCAGCAGCGTTCCGCCGGTGTGCAGCCAACTCATGAAGCAGCCCCCGAGGGCCCCCATGTTGACGAGCGGGAAGGGGTTGAGCAGCATCTCGCCGGGCTGTATCCCGGCGCCCCGCAGGTGCGCCCAGCTGATCGCCCGCCAATGGTTGTGTGAGCGCGGTACGCCCTTCGGGGTGCCCTCGGTGCCCGAGGTCCAGCAGATCGTCGCGATGTCGTCCGCGTCGACGCCGAGCGCAGCGCAGCGCGAGGACAGCGTCGCCCGCCGCGGATCATCCGCTGGAGCGGCGGTGAAGGCGATCGCGCCCTCCGGGAGCGTGTCCCCGCCCGCCGCACTGCGCAGGCTGAGCACGCGAAGGGCGATGCCCTCTGCGGCAAGCGTCGCGCCGGACTGCAGCGCCATCCCGATGTGGTCGGCGCCTTTGAAGGCGTCGACGGTGAGCACCGTCCGTGCACCGGTAAGCCGGACGATCTGTTCCAGTTCATGACGACGGAACTGCATCGGTACCGGGCTGACGATGATGCCGAGACGGAGCGCCGCGATGTAGAGGGCCGGATACTCGGCGATGTTGGGCAGCTGCGTGACGAGCAGGTCGTCGCGCCCGAGTCCGAGCGTCTCCAGCGACACCGCAAAGCCGTCGGCGAGGTCGGCGGTCTCGCGCCAACTCAGGCGCAGCGGCGGTGTGCCCAAAAGATCCGGACGGTTCGGTGCGTCGACGAGGGCCGTGCGATCCGGAAAAGCGCGCACATGGGCGTCGAACATGTCGTGGATGCGGGTGTCGTCCCACCAGCCACGGCTGCGGTAGTCGCGGATCTTCTCTGCAGGCGTCGTTCGCACGGGGTCTCTCCGATCGCGTGGATGAGCGAGATACGGCAAGGATTATATCTGTGGTCTAATACCGAAAGTCGCAACTCTCCGGAGGATATCGCATGGACCGTCGCAATTTCGTCGCTGGCGCACCTTTGGTCGCTGCGGGCGCCACCGTGGCCAGTGCGTCTGTCGAGGATGCTGCACAGGGCCGCCATTTCGCCGTCATGAAGGCCGTCATCATGGGTTGGCGGCAGGGCGACAGACAGGCCGTGATCGCGCGTTTGGCCGACGACATCGTCTGGCACTCCCATGTGGGCAGTCCGCCCATCATCGGCAAGGAAGCGACCGCCCGGTTCATGGAAACGCTCGCCGGCCAGATGAAGGATGTCCGTTGGCGGATCTTCAGCTACGCCGAGCAGGGCGACACCGCCCTCGCCGAGGGGGTGGACGAGTTCACCTCGCCCGAGGGACGGCAGATCGCGCTGCCCTATGCAGGCATCATGCGGTTCAGGGATGGCCTGATCACGGAATGGCGCGATTACTTCGACCGTGGGCTGTTCGATCGGCTCAAGGCGGGCGAGGCGCCGCCGCCGCATATCGTCGCGCTGACGGGGCGGACGCCGCTGTTCTAGGGTGTACTTGGCCCAGGGTCACTTGGGCTAGGGTCTACTTGCCTGTGCTGATGCTCTGGGCGCCAAGTAGCTTGGCGAGGCGGCGCTCCAAGCCCTTCGGGTCGAGTTGCAGCGCGGCACGCACCTCCACGGCCATGCGGTCGGTGTCGAGTTCGTCGATCCGGCGCTCCGCCGCGCGCAGGCCGGCGCGTGCGATGTCCTCGGGCTTTTCTTTGGCACCCTGTACATGCGCGGCCATCCGCGTCTCGACCGAGCCGACGATGAGGGCGGCCACGTGCGTGCCCTGGCCGGCGAGCTCCGCGCGCGCCGAGGTCGACAGCATGCGGGCGGCCGCTTTCGAAGGCGAGTAGCCGCCCATGTTCGGCAGGGCGACGATCGCGGCCGCCGACAGCACATTGATCACGGCGCCACCGCCGTTGCGGGCCAGCACCGGCGCGAACGCCCGGATCATCGCGAGCGGCCCGAAGTAATTGACCTCCATCTCGGCGCGCGCATGAGAGATGTCTGCGGCGCCGATCAGCAGCTGGTTGGTGAACAGACCGGCGTTGTTGATGAGCAGTCCGACATCGGCGCAGCGCCCGGCTGCTGCGCTGATCTGCGCCTCGTCGGTGACATCCAGTCGCACGGCGATGCATCGACCCGGGAACTCGCGCTCGAGGTGCGCGGCATCGGCCGGGTCGCGCGCGGCGGCATACACCTTGGCTGCGCCGGCTTCGGCGAGCAGCACCCGCACGAACGCCTCACCGATGCCCCGGTTGGCGCCTGTCACCAGCGCGACGCGATCACGGATCTCCATGGGTTCCACCTCGGGGTTCAGGAGGGCAGCACGATCCGCGGATCGGGCTGACCGGATTCGAGCCGTTCCACATCCGCTGCGCGGCGGAGCAGGGTGACCCGCTGGTTGATGGTGCCTTTATCGGACAGTTCATGCGCGTCCGCGCGCGGCGGCTCGGCGAGCAGCATCAGCGCCTCGACGCGTTCGCTCGCGCCGCGTCCGACATTGAAGGCGCCGAGACGGCGCGAGAGCTCGGTGCGCAGGGTGTCATCGACTGGCGTCTTCGGCCAGGTGAGCGCCGTCAGCCGTTCGCGGTTCTCGCCGCAGATCACGAAATCGCCGAGCAGCGGCGCGAACGCTTCGACGAGCGAGGCCCGCAAGCGCCCTGCGGCGACCCAAGTGCCGTTCGAGAGTTTGAACTCTTCGGCGAGCCGTCCCGCGAACTTGAGTCCCTTGCCGATGTCGGCGGGGTCGTGCAGCTGCGCCGCATCGCCGGTGCGCCAGAACCCGTCCTCATCGAAGATCGCGCGGTTCTTCTCGCCGTGTCCGAGGTAGCCGGGCGTGATCATGGGACCCTTGAGCCGCACCTCATAGCGGTCTCCGTCCGGCACGAGCTTGAGCGTGAGCCCCGGCATCGGCAGGCCGATACCGACCTCCTCGGTCGGGAAGTAGATCGCCATGCAGCCCGAAGCGGTCTCGGTCGCGCCGTAGCCGGTCGTGAAGAAGACCCGTTCTCCCACCGTATCGACGGCGAGCTGCTGGAAACGGTTGTAGAGCGCCTGCGGCAGACCGGCGCCGCCATAGAGCGCGAGCTGCAGATTGCCGAAGAATCGCTGCCGCAGTTCTTCGTCTTTGTCGAGGGCGTCGGCGAGCATCGAATAACCGAAGGGCACATTGACATAGAACTTCGGCGCGATTTCTTTGAGATTGCGGAGCGACTCCGCGAACATGCTCGGCAAGGGCTTGCCGCCGTCGATGTACAGCGTACCGCCGCTCGTCAGGGTGCCCATCTTGGTGAAGGCGCCCGAGACATGGCTCCAAGGCAGCCAATCAAGCATCACATCGCTCCAGCCGGCGGTGTCGCCCAGCACTTGCCGACCCTGCGCGAGGTTGGAGGCGATCATGCGCTGGGTCTGGATCACGGCCTTCGGCAGGCTGGTGCTGCCCGAGGTGAGCATGTAGAGCGAGGCTTCGTCCGGATCGATCGACGCGATCGAAGCGTCGACATCGGTACCCGCAGGCGTCGCGAGGACGCTGGCGGTCGCCACCACCGGACCGCTGCCCTGTGTGACGGCGATGAGCGACGGATCGTCGGTCACGAGGGCTGCGTCGCCGAAGTCCACGGACTCGAGCGCGGCACGGAAGGCAGGCGTCTGCTCGGCGAACACCACGGCCGGGCGCACCATCTCGATGACGTGCTTCAGGCGACCGTAGTCGCCGCCCATGAGGGCGTAATTGACGCTGACGGGACAGGCCGGCAAGCGTGCGGCCATCGCACCGTACTTGAACACCGCGTGCATCACGGAATTGCCGGAGAGGATCAGCAACGAGCGGCCGGCCGGGATCCCCCGCGCGAGCAGCCAAGCGGCGACCGCGCGCGATTGCTGGTCGACCTCGCCATAGCTTGCGAGGTACCACGGCGCCTCGGCGCCGCCACGACGCTCGGCGAGGTAGGTCTTTTGAGGGTGCGCAGCGGCACGCGCGGCGAGTTCCTGCGGCAGATTGGGTCGGTAGTCCGCGAGCGCAAGCTCAGGGGTCACCCAAAGGCTGCCATCTGCATGGCGCTCGGTGCGCATCGCCGCCGAGGGGAAAGATGTCTTGCGAAAAGGGGCATCGGGTCGTTTCATGGGGCGGTCCGCCTATCGCTTCTAGAAGCGCTCGTAGGAAGGGTCGCCTTCGCCCTTGGCGCCCACGCGCATGCCCGGTGTACCGGGGACGAACATGCCACCGACCCAGCCTTGCCGCGTCGGTGTGTCGCGGTTCCAGTCGAAGATGGTGCGGCGGTGCGCGATCTTCCAGGGTCCCTCACGCCGCTCGAAGCGGTCGATGAGCCGTCCGCCCGTGAAGGTGTCCAGCGTTTCCCCGTCGACCTTCATGCGCGCGAGCGTGACGATGTAGGTCTCGACATAGGCGAGATCCGCGCCGATGAAATCGAAGTGGCTGGTGCCGAGCACATGCTGCATCGCGTCCATCTGACGGATCCGCGGGATCGCACCGTCGACGTAGTCGTGTGCGTTACCGGTGTAGCGACCGCCGTGCTCCTCGATCGCATCAGGGTGGTAGCAGGACTTGAGCAGCGGACCGTCACCGCGATCGACGCCGCGCGCATACGCGGCGAGCACGTCCCGGATCTCGTCCTTGTCGAAGATACGCGCAAGGCGCGTGCCGCGGTCGGTCATGTCGATCTCCCTGCGGGGTATCATGACCCGCGACTTTCACTCCAAGACTGACCAAGACTGACAAGGACATCATCCATGGTCAAGGCATCTGACGGATCGCAGCCCGTCGTCATCGTCACGGGTGCGGGGACCGGCCTCGGCTGCGCGTACGCCTCGCATCTTGCGGCACTCGGGTGGCGCGTGGTGGTCAACAACCGGGTGCGTGCGGGTCCGGACGGTGTGCCCTTGCCCTCGGCCGCCGAGGCGGTCGCCGCCGCGATCCTCGCCGCCGGCGGGGACGCCATCGCCCAGCACGACGATGTCTGCGCGGACGGCGCCGGTCAACGCATGCTCGACGCTGCGCTTGGCCGCTGGGGTCGGATCGACGCGCTGGTGAACAACGCCGGCGTCGACCAGCACGAGCCGTTCCATCGCATCGCCCTGCAGGACTTCCGGCGCATCATGGCGGTGAATTTTGATGGCACGGTCGCGGTGACACAGCCGATCTACCAGCACATGCGCGCCCAAGGGCGGGGCCGCATCGTCGTGTCGGTGTCGAGTGCGGGGCTACACGGGCTGCATGGACTCACCGCCTATGCCGCCTCGAAAGGCGCGCTGCTCGCGTTCATGCGCAGCCTTGCCGCCGAGGGCGCGCCACGCGGCGTGCATTGTTCGGCGATCGCGCCGTACGCAGCGACCCGCATGACCGGTCCGCACTTGGGTGATGAGCTGCGGCAAAAGATGCCGCCCGCGTCCGTGGCGCCGGTCGTCGCAGCGCTGATCCGGCCCCTCTCCCGCACCAATGGGCAGACCTGGGTCGCGGGCGCGGGTTGGGTGCGTCGGGCTTCTTCGGTCGAGTGGGGGGAGGGCTTCGCTGTGGACGACGATCTCGCCTTGCATATCGACTCATCGGTCGGCCAGTCGGCTGCCGTTGCGCCGGAGCGACCACGCGAGTTTTCGGACGCGCTCGGCGCACACAGCGATTTCATGGCCTCGGCGCAACAGGGCTTGCACCCTGCTTGGCAACCGGAGTAGCCTCGCCACAAGGCAGGTATCGTTATGCAAGTCGCTCAAGGGCTTCTGCATCCAATGCTGACGAAATGCCGACCAACGGAAACACTCCAGGGGTACCCAAGAATGACGATCAGACACAACCGTTCCTCAGGCGCAGTCGCCACGCTGGCCGCCGCCGCCGTGGTGGTGGCGCTCACGGGCGCTGCCACGCCGAGCTTCGCCCAAGGCCTCGAAGAGGTCGTGGTGACGGCCCAGCGCCGCGAGACCGCGTTGCAGACCACGCCGATCTCCATCAGTGCCTACTCCGGCGAGACCCTCGCTGAGGCCAAATTGTTCTCGGCGGGTGACTTGGCGGCTGCCGTGCCCGGCTTCTCGTTGACCGCCGGTACGCCGCTCGATGTCGAGCTCAACATCCGCGGTATCACCAATACCCGGCTCGACTCGCCGTCGTCCGACCCATCGGTCGGCACCTTCGTCGACGGCATCTACATGGGCCGCACCGGTGATCTGAACTACGATTTCTTCGATCTGGAGCGCGTGGAAGTCATCCGCGGTCCGCAGGGCGTGCTGCTCGGCAAGAACGTCGTCGGCGGCGCGCTGTCGGTGACGACCGCGAAGCCGAGGTTCGACAACTCCGCTTCGCTCACGGCCGGCCTCGGCAACTTCAGCTCCCAGTTCCTCACCGGATATGTCACCGGTGGCCTCTCCGACACCGTCGCCGGCCGCCTCTCGATGCAGTACCGCAAGCGCGACGGCTTCGGTTACGACCAGCTGCACGAGCGTGAAGTCGAGGACCTCGACTCCCTGCAAGCCCGCGCCCAGCTGCTCTACGATGGCGGCGACAACGGCGTGACCGCCCGCGCCATCTTGGGCTACTACAAAGACAGCAACAACGGCGTGAATGTGGTCGCTGTCGAGGGTGGCTACAAGGCTTGCGAGACGAGCTACACCAGCAGCAACTGTTCGCGCCCCTGGAGCAACCTGCGTGCTTACCTCGGCCTCACCGATCCGCGCGTGAACGTCGCCACCAATGTCACCTTCAAGGGCGACTCCACGCCGACCGCGCAATATATGAAGCGCGACGGCTACACCTTCACCCTCGATGTGGCGAAGGAGTTCGACGGCTTCGTGTTCAATTCGCTGACCGGGTACACGAACGGCGAGAGCGCCCAGCTCTATGACCAGACCGGTGCGGGTCCGGAGGCCTTGGCCTACAGCGTCCCCAACTGGCAGGCCTACATCGCGTACATGAACAATCGGTACGGCACTCGTCCGGCCAGCTCCAACAACGGCCTGTTCCTGTTCGCAAACCCCATCACCGAGGCCGTGGACGCCACGCAGTTCAGTCAAGAGTTCCGCATCACCTCGGACAACCCGGAATCGCGGTTCGACTGGATCGCCGGTGCCTACTTCAAGAAGGACGACATCGAGAAGACCGACCGTTTCTGGGGTGAGAACTTCCTCGGTGCGTTGATCCCGGGCGGCAACAACCCGCTGTCCACGCTCTCGGGCGAGAACAAGTGGGTCAACGACGGCGCGATCGAGAACGTCTCCGCGTTCGCGAGCCTCGGCTACGAGATCACCGAGACGGTGAAGATCAGCGCCGGCCTGCGTTACACGCAGGACAAGAAGTCGGGCTCGGTCAACGCCCTCGTCGTCGAGACGGGCGACCGCTTCAGCCCGAACGATCCGCGCCCGGTGGTGACCATCGAGGGGCTCTGCCGTCGTCCGGACGGTTCGGTCGTCAGTCCGTTCCCCGCCGCAGGTTGCGTGGCACCCAATGTGCTGCAATACGCTGAGGGCGGCGGGTTCACGACGCCGTACGGCGCCAAGTGGAACGAGACCACCCCGCAGGTGACCATCGATTGGCGCCCGAGCGACAACACCTTCGCCTACCTGACCGTCGCGAGGGGCTTCAAGGGCGGCGGCTTCGACGACACGCCGGCGAACCCCGCGCAGGCGGCGACACCGTTCGATCCGGAAGAGGCCACCAACTACGAGCTCGGCTTCAAGACCACCCTGCTCGACCGTCGGCTGCGCCTGAATGCCGCCTTCTTCATGATGGACTACAAGAACCTGCAGGTGACCCAGACCAACGCGGCCTGCCTCTGCAACCTCACGGACAACGCGGCCAGCGCCGACATCAAGGGCATCGAGGCGGAACTCGAGTTCCTCGCCACCGATTCGCTGCGCCTGTCCTTGGGCGGCTCGTATGTCGACACCGAGTACAAGGACTTCTTGGAGTCGGCGATCAACCCGTCCACCGGCACGCGCCTCGACAGCTCGGGCAACCAGCTTCAGCGCACCCCGGAGACCCAGATCAGCGTCGGCATCGACTACACCACCGGCTTCGGTGCGTGGCAGGACTCGCTCAAGTTCAGCCTGAACTACAACTGGCAGAGCGAGCTCTTCTGGGCGACCGACAACCTCTCCAGGGAGCCTTCGTACGGCCTGCTCGATGCACGCGTCCAGCTGTCGCCGAAAGACGCCCCTTGGACGGTCTCGCTCTGGGGTAAGAACCTCGACGACGAGCTCTACCGCGTCAGCATCATCCCGTTCTTCGGCGAGGAAGTGTCGCAGTTCGGTGCCCCGCGCACCTACGGCCTCGACCTAACCTGGAAGTTCTGATGACCTGACGGACAGGGCGGGGCGTTCCTCACGGAGCGCCCCGCCTTTTTTCTTTGTGTCGCTCCCTGCATCGGCCCGCGGCGCACCGGGGCCGGACCGCCGCGAGGTCGTCATGGCCGAAGCCACCGCCATCTGCCGTTTCTGCCACGCCACCTGCGGGCTGGTGGCGACCCTCGAGGACGGGCGCGTCACACGCCTCATCGGCGACATCGACAACCCCATGTACGCAGGCTATAGCTGCGTCAAAGGTCGTAACTACCACGCGTTCCACGATTCTCCTTCGCGTCTGCGCGTGCCGCTGCGGCGCCGGAACGGCGGTGGCTTCGAGAGCGCCCCGAGCGCGGCGGTACTCGATGAGATCGCCGTGCGCACCCGCGAGATCCTCGACCGTCATGGATCGCGATCGGTCGCGATGTACGGCGGCACTTTCAGCCACTTCTGCCCGGCGGGGGTGATGCTGCGCGAGTCGTTCATGGACGCCATCGGCTCGCCGATGCGTTTCTCCAACGCCACCATCGACCAACCGGGCAAGCCGATCTCGATGGCGCTGCACGGCAAGTGGGGCGCTGGCCCGCAGGATTTCGCCGATGCAGATGTCTGCATGCTGGTCGGCGCGAACCCGCTGGTCTCGATGTGGGGCGGGATCCCGTCCTTCAACCCGGCGAAGCGTCTGCACGAGGCACGACAGCGCGGCCTGAAGCTCATCGTCATAGACCCGCGCCGTACCGAGTCCGCACGCAAAGCGGACCTGCACCTGCAGTGCCTACCGGGCCAGGATGTGCCGTTGCTGGCCGCGATGCTCAACGTCATCATCACCGAGGGGCTCTGCGACCGCGCGTTCATCGAGGCCGAGACCGAAGGGTTTGGTGCGCTCGCCGCAGCCGTGGCACCGTTCACGGCGCAGGGTGTCGCCGCGGGGGCGGGTGTCGAGGCCGCAACGATCATCGAAGCGGCGAGGATGTTCGCACGCGCGCAGCGTGGCAATGTCACGAGCGGCACCGGACCCAGTATGGCGCCGCATGGCGTGCTGATGGACTACCTCGTGCTCGCGCTGAACACGGTCTGCGGCCGCTGGATCAAAGCCGGCGAACGCATGCCCAACCGGGGCGTACTCTTCCGGCAGTTCTCTGGCGTGGCGCGCGCGGAGAAGCCGCGTGTCGCCACCGGCTTCGGTGAGGCGCTGCGGATCCGTGGGTTGACGGACACCGCCGCCGGTCTGCCGACGGCGGCACTTGCGGATGAGATCCTGACGCCGGGCGAGGGGCAGGTGAGGGCGCTGTTCGTGATCGGCGGCAATCCGCTGCTGTCCTGGCCGAACCAAGCCAAGACCCGTCGGGCTCTGGAATCTTTGGAACTGCTGGTGGTGGTCGATCCTGTGCTGTCCGCGACCGCGCGGCATGCGCATTACGTCATCGGGCCCCGATTCGGCTTCGAGTCGCCTGCGATCACCTTCGGGAACGAGGGCATCACCGTCTATGGGCTGTCGCTCGGCTATCCGGAGCCTTACGCCCAGTATCAGCCGCAGCTGGTCGAGCCGCCGGCGGGCAGCGATGTGCTCGAGGACTGGCGGATCTTCTATGAACTCGGTCGGCGCATGGGCTATCCGCTCGGGTTCCGCGGGCAGCCCTTCGACATGTCGACGCCGCCCACCACCGACGGACTGCTGTCGCAGTTCGTCGCACGCAGCCGTGTCCCGCTCGAGGAGATCAAGCGTCATCCGCATGGTGCGGTGTTCCCGGACCCCAAGCCGTCCGCCGAACCGCGCGACGCCGAGTGGCCACACCGCCTGCAGCTTGCGGCGCCCGTGATGATCGCCGAGCTGGAGGCGATCGCCGCGCAGAGGTCTGCGGCGGTGGCGACGGCTGCGACGACGACGATGGCGCCGCTGATGGGCGATGAGGGCGGCGGCCTGCGCTTGCTGATGGTGTCACGGCGCGAACATGCGCTCTACAACTCGGTGGCGCACGATCTGCCTGCTTTGCGCAGACGCTTACCTCACAACCCCGCGCACCTCAACCCGGTCGATGCCGCGCGTATCGGGGTCGTCGATGGCGCGACGGTCGAGATCGCATCGTCGGTCGGTCGCATCCGTGCGGTCGTACACCTCGCAGCCGATGTGAGAGAGGGGGTGGTGTCGATCGCGCACGGCTTCGCGGACGCCTGCACCGCAGCCTTGATCGATGATGCGACCGACTACGAAGCGCTGAGCGGTCTGCCGCGCATGAGTGCGGTGCCCGTGATGGTGCGGCCGGCGATCGCAGCGCCGACGCGGACCACGGCCTAGAGCCGCTCGCGCCGAAGGTGGATGCCAGCGCGTTCGCGATCCCAGGTGTCCGCGGTGATCCCCTCGTCCCGGAACACCACTTTGCGCGCCTTGTTGGTCTCGGTCTTCGGGATGGCGTCGACCTGCCGCACATAGCGCGGGATCATGAAATAGGCGAGCTGTGACTCCAAAAAGGCGATGAGGCCGGCGGGGTCGAGCGCGTGACCCGGCTTGGGTTTGATCACCGCCAACACATCTTGCTCTGCGATCTCGTTCTGTACGCCGACCACGACGACCTCGTCCACATCGGGATGTTGGCGGATCGCGTTCTCGACCTCGAAGGACGAGATGTTCTCGCCGCGACGACGGATCGTGTCCTTCAAGCGATCGACGAAGTAGTACTTGCCCTCGACATCCTGACGGAAGAGGTCGCCGGTGTGGAACCAACCGTTGCGCCACGCGCGCGCCGTCGCCTCGGGTAAGCCATCGTAGCCGGCGTTCATGCTCCAGGGCGTATCGCTGCGGACGATCAGTTCGCCGATGCTGCCCTGCGGCACTGCGAGGTCGTTTCCGTCGACGAGCCGGCACTGCATGCCGGTGCGCGGCCAGCCGCAGCTGCCGTCCGGGGGCGCGTTCATGTCGGTCATCAGGGGCGTCGACACTTCGGTCATGTTGAAGCCGGTGAGGTACTCGAACCCGAAGCGGCGAGCGAAGGCGATGGTGTCATCGTTCACCGGGAACATGGTGATGTACTTGATCGGGCTGTCGCGATCGTCAGGTCGCGGCGGCGCCTTGGCGAGGAAGGCCGCCATCACCCCGATGAGCCCCGAGGTGGTCGTGCAGCCACCTTCGCGCACCTGTTCCCAGAAACGCGTGGTGCTGAAGCCGTCGACCAGGTAGAAGCTGCCCGAGCGCACCAAGGCACAGGTGATCGAGCTGGTACCGCCGACGTGGAACATCGGCAGATTGACCAAGATACCCTCGCCCTCGCCCATGTAGCCGTAGTTGACCACTGCGGTCGTATAGCCCTGCAGGTAGGGCGAGAGCACGCCTTTCGAGGGGCCGGTGGTGCCCGAGGTATAGATGATGCTCTGGATGTCGAAGTGATCGACCGGCTCGAGGTCGCCGAGGGCATCGCCATCGCCGCGTACGAGTTGTGAGAAGTCGGTGGTCACTGTGTGCAGATGCGGGAGGTCGAGACCCTGCAGACGGTCCGCAAGGCTCGGATGCGCGATCATCACCGCGCCCGCCGCTGCGTTCACCACATGCTGGAGCACCGCACCCTTGTAGGCGGTGTTGAGGGGGACGTAGACCGCGCCGAGGTAGTTGATCGCGAACCAGGACAGCACCATCGCCTTGCCGCTCGGCAGCCAGACGAACACCCGATCGCCTTTACGGACGCCTTGGGTGTGCAGCGCCGCGGCCACGGCGCGGGTCTGTGCGCGGCACTCGGCGTAGGTGAGCGTCGAGCCGTCCTCGAACCTCGCGCAGATGCAATCCGGGCAACGCTGCGCACGGCTGTCGAGGAGGTCGCGCAGCACGCAATCTTCGCGGGCGGGCGGTGCGGGATCGAACCACGCGGGGCGATGCTGGACGGCGCCCGGCAAGAGATCGCCGGACTGCAGCGCCTCGCCCGCCATCAGGCGTCGAGCTGCTTGAGCAGCGAACCCATGTCGAAGTAATCGCGCCAGGAGGCGATCTGACCGTCACGGAACCGGAACACGGTCATGAACGGCAGACTGACGGCCTTGCCGTCCTTGATGTAGTTCTCGACGCCCTCGAGCATGACGACATCGCCTTGCACGACGAGGTCTTGCATGTCGTAGCGCTTGTCCGCCATGCCGACGCCGAACTTCCCGAGGAAGCGCGCCACTTCCGCTTTGCCGCGCAGCTCACGCCCCGGCATGATGCCGGCCACCACATCTTCGGTGCAGAGGGCGAGCACCCGCGGCAGGTCATCTTTTACCCATGCGGCGTAATAGTCGCGGACGGTGGCAGCGTGGTCGGGTCGGCTCATGTCGTATTCATCCCTTGCGCAACCGCGCACAAGAAGTCAGGATAGGTCAGCAGGTTCTGTTGTGCAAGTCACTTGAGGGCTGCACACTTCAGGGCTGCGGAAGGAGGGGGTCCATTGGCGCGAGTCGAGATGCCATCCGTGGCGCAGGTCCGGGAGCTGCCGGTGCTCGTGCGCCACACCGTGCCACCGCACTGGGAGGACTTGAACGGCCATGTGAACGTGCAGCACTACACCGAGCTGTACGACATGGCCGGCTACCCTTTCATGGAACTCATGGGGATCTCGCCGGCGCAGGTCCACGAAAGCAGGATCGGCATGTTCGATCTGGAGCACCATGTCTGGTTCCTCGATGAGCTGCATGTCGGCCATGTCGTCACCGGCCATGCCTGTCTCGTCGAGCGCGGGCCGAAGCGGGTGCTGTCGGTGATGTTCATCGTCGATGAGACGCGTGACCGGCTGGCGAGCGCGATAGAGGTCATCTCCTCGACCGCCCATCTCGACACCCGTCGTACCGTCGCGATCCCGTCGCCGCTCGCCGCTCGTCTCGATGAGCTGATCATCGAGCAGCAGGCGCGCCGATGGATCCCGCCGCGCAGCGGGGCCTTGTCGGTATAGCCTGCAGCGCCGGCCGGAAGATTTTTTGGACATCGACACAAGAGCCCGCACGACGGGCGAGGGGGGATCGTGGAGTATCACCAATCTTTGATATATCTGGGCGGCCTGGTCGCGGCCTTCATCATGCTGTCGTTCATCGTCGTCTGGGTCATCGGGCTCGCGATGAAGGACTCCAGCATCGTGGACATCTGGTTCTCGCCTTGTCTCGGCATCGCTGCCGTGATCGGCTGGCAGATCGGCGGCGGCGCTGAAGACCGGAGTCTGCTGGTCATGGTGCTGGCACTGCTGTGGTCTCTGCGCCTCGGTGGCTATCTGCTGTGGCGTAACTGGGGCAAAGAAGACCGTCGCTATGCGCGTCTGCGCCAGCACGTCGAGTCCCAGGGCAAGAGCTATGCGCTCCACAGTCTCATCCACGTCAACATCTACCAGGGCATCACGGTCGTGATCCTCGCCGTCCCCTTCGTCTTCGCGCAGGTCTCGACCACGCCCGTGGCGCTCGGCGCGCTCGCCTGGCTCGGCTCGGCCCTGGTGCTGTCCGGCGTCGTCTTCGAGGGCGTCGCCGACCTGCAGCTCACGCGTTTCAAGGCCGATGCCGCGAACGCGGGGAAGGTGCTCGACACCGGGCTTTGGCGCTATTCGCGCCACCCGAACTACTTCGGTGAGGTCTGCGTGTGGCTAGGCTTCGCGCTGATCGCGCTCGAGGTGCCTTGGGGCTGGATCGGCTTCGTCGCCCCTGCCCTGATGGCTTGGCTCATCCTCGGCATGATGGGCAAAGAACTGCTCGAGCGGCGGATGCTGAAGAAGCGTCCGGATTACCAGGACTATGTGCGGCGCACGAGCGGCTTCTTTCCCTTGCCCCCGCGCGGCTGAGTGCGGGGCCGGGGATGCGTCACTCGTGGCCGGCGCGCTTTCGGGGGCGTCGCGATCAGCACATCATGCGGATCGACCACTTGGCCACAGGCTTTGCAGGTGAGCCGGCTGCGCAAGGGGTGGTCGCAGGGACTGTGCTGCAAGCGGATCACCGGTCCGTGGGGCGACGGCATCCAGCGCGCACCCCATTCATGCATCGCGAGCGTGAACGGGAACAGATCGAAGCCTTTCTCCGTCAGCCGGTATTCGTGGCGAGCCGGTCGTTCCTGGTAGATGTGTCGTTCGATCACGCCTGCCGACAGCAGCCGCCGAAGCCGGTCGGCGAGGATGTTCGTGGCGATGCCGAGCGCTGCGCTGATGTCGTCATAGCGCTTCAGCCCGAAGAACAACGCTGCGAGCAGCACTGCGGTCCATCGGTCGGCGACCGTGTCGACGGCATGGAACATGGTGGTATCGACGCCTTTCTCATAGCCCCCCGGGCCTGCGGTCTGACGGCGACGCGTGGCCCGTACCGAACGCGCCGCATGGTCTGCGCCCGGGCCCGTGTTGAAGCGGATGTCGCGCAGATGCAGGACCTTGTCGCAGTGTCCGCAGGTGAGCAACGGGTCGAGTTCGTGGCTGCAGCGTCGGTGGATCATGCGCGGCGGCAGGTCGAACCCTGCGCTCCAGCGGTTCTCCCACTTCCACATGCAGAGCGCGACCGGATAGAAACCGAGGCCTTTCTCGGTGAGCCGATAATCCAGCTTGCCTGGCGCCGGACCGTAGGGCAGCCGTTGCAGCACACCGTGCGCGACCAGATCGGCGAGCCGTGCCGCCAAGGTGCCGCGTGCAGCGCCGGTGCGACGACGCAGGTCCTCGAAGCGTCGGACCCGCAGGAAAGCATCGCGCAGGATCAGGAACGACCACCGGTCGCCGATCACCTCGAGCACCCGCGCGCCTTCGCCACGGCGCAGCATCTTGCGGATGCTCTCGACATCCCTTGGCGGATTTTTTCGCAACATCTTCAGAAATAGTCTAGCAAACGCAGAGGCATCGACCGATGAACTTCCAGCAACTCAAGAAAATCGCCGCATTCTACGGTCGGTTCACGCTCAGCTTCACCCAGGTGGGGTATCTGTGGCGCAAGCTTTTCTGGCCCCGCGTCAACCTCGATTTCGCAGGTCAGCATTGGCTGGTGACGGGCGGTTCGGGCGGTCTGGGCCGCGAGATGGTGTTCGCGGCGCTGCGCGGCGGTGCCACGGTCACGGCTGCAGCCCGCAGCGCTGGTAAGCTGCGGGTGCTCGAATCCGATGTGAAGGCTGCCGGACTCGTAGGTCTCGATACGGAGTGCTGCGATTTCACCTCGACCGCCGACACGCAGCGCCTGATCGAGCGGCTCATCGCAAAAGGCCGACGCATCGATGCCCTGATGAACAATGTCGGCGTGCTGAACGACGATCTCGTGGTCACTGCAGAGGGGCGTGAGGCCTCGTTCACCTCGAATCTGTTGTCGCACTACCAACTGACCGAGGCGCTGATCGCCGGTGGGGTGCTGGGTCGCGGTGCCGTGGTGGTCAATGTGACTTCGGGCGGTGGATACAACGTACCGCTGTCGACGGCGATGCTCAATGTCACCGATCCGGCGCGTTACAACGGCACAGTGGCCTACGGGTTCCACAAACGCGCGCAGATGGTCCTCAACCAGCACTGGCGGGACAGCTACGGTCAGCGCGCCATCGATTTCTATGTCATGCACCCCGGCTGGTCAGACACGGCGGGCGTCCAGCGCTCGCTGCCGCGGTTCCGCAAGATCCTGCGGCCCATCTTGCGTGACGAGCGCTCCGGTGCGGACACGGCGATCTGGCTGGCCGCGACCCGTCCGGATCAACCCGAGCACGAACTCGTATGGTTCGACCGCAAGGTTCGCACGGCGCACGCCTACGAGCGGACCCGCGTGACCAAGGACACCCCAGCGTCTTTGGTCGCTGCCCTGCAGGCCGAACTCGCCAAGGGGCCCGTGTGACCCC
>CALGVD010000025.1 GCA_937920275.1 uncultured Pseudomonadota bacterium | reverse complement strand
CCGGCTGGGGCGCCACCCGTGGTCACGGCGGGGGCTCCGCCGGTGTCTGCGCGGGTGTCGGCACGGGTGTCGGCACGGGTGTCGGCACGGGCGCGGCGGCCGGGAACGGCTGCAGCAGCGGCGGCAACTCGGCCCGCGGTTCGCCCGGCAGCAGCGGCAGGATCTCGCGCTGCGGACCGAGGCGTCGCTGTTCGTCGCGGATATAGTTGTATTTCTGGTTGGTCTCGAGGGCGGCATCGAGCCCGTCGCGCAGGATGCGCGGCTGGATGAACACCATCAGGTTGGTCTTGTTCTTCTTGGCGCTGCGGGTGCGGAAGGCCTCACCGATCACCGGGATGCGCCCGAGGAACGGCACACGCTGCTCGCCGCCGGTCTGCGAGTCCTGGATCAGGCCACCGAGCACCACCGTGCCGCCGTCCTCGATCAGCACCCGCGTGCTGATGGTGCGCTTGTTGGTGATGAGGTCGACTGCGCCCGCGCTCGAGGCGGCGATGCTCGAGCTCTCCTGCTCGATCTTGAGCATCACCGAGTCGCCCTCGTTGATCTGCGGTGTGACCTTGAGCAGCGTGCCGACTTCGCGGCGCTGGATCGTCTGGAAGGGCGCGAGCGGTGTGCCGCCGCCGCTGGTGTTGGTGTACTGACCGGTGAGGAACGGGACTTCCTGCGCCACTTTGATCTCCGCCTCTTCGTTGTCCATCATGACGATGGACGGGGTGGAGATGATGTTGGTGGTGGAATCGCCGCGCAGCGCGCGCACCACAGCCGCGAAGTTGACGCCGGTGTCTTTCAGGCGGCCGATGCCGATGGTGGTGCCGCGCGGCGCGCTCGTGAGCGTGGTCGGATCGTTCGCCGCACGCGCGAGGTCGATGATGCTGACGCCGCCCACCGGCTCGATGAAGCCGCCGACCACATTGCCGCTCTGGGAGCCGTCGAGCACCCAATTGACGCCGAGTTCGGCTGCCTTGTCCGCTGAGACCTCGACGATGATCGCCTCGACGATCACCTGCGCGCGACGGATGTCGAGGCGATCGACGATCGACATCAGGGAGTTCATCTGCTTGGCCGGTGCGGTGACGACGAGCGCGTTGGTGCCAGGGTCCGCCCAGATGGTGGTGATGCGCTCAGCGCTGGCGCTGGCGCCGGGTGCGCCGGGTGCGCTGCCGCCCGTGGCGCCGATCTGTTCTTTGAGTTTGGCGGCGATCTTCTCGGCATCGGCATAGCGCAGATAGCGTACGCGGGTGTCGCCGCCGCCGACCAGCGGCGTATCGAGATAGGCGATCAGGGTGCGGGCGCGCAGCCGTTGGGTCTTGTCGCCGGCGAGCAGGATGCTGTTCGAGCGCTCATCGGCGACCGCGCGCAGCGGCGCCATGCCGCCCTCGGCTTGTGTCTGCTGCGGGTTGAGCGCGGTCATGGTGCGTACCACTTCGTTCGCCGAGGCGTTCTGCATCGGCACCACCTCGACATCCGCGTCGCTGTCCTGGTCGATGCGCCGGATGATGCGCAACATGCGGCTCACGTTGTTGGCGCGGTCGGCGAGGATCAACATGTTCGAGGAGGGGTAGGCCGCAAGATGGGCGTTCTGCGGCATCAGCGGCCGCAGGATCGCGACCAACTGCACCGCGCTGACATTGCGCACGCCGACCACTTGTGTGACGAGTTCGTCGGAGGTGGCGCTCAGGCGGTCGGGCAGGTCGTTGCCCGGCACGGTCCTCGCATTCGCATCCGGGATCACCTTGACGGTCTTGCCTGAGGGCACCGCCACGAAACCGTGCACCTGCAGCAGCGCGAGGAAAGCCTCGTAGAAGGCATCGGGCGACATCGGTGTCGCAGACAACATCGTGACCTGCGCCCTGACGCGCGGGTCGACGATGATGCTCTTGCCGGTGGCGGCAGCGACCGCCTCGATCACCTGGGTGATATCGGCGTCTTTGAAGTTCGGCGTGATGCGCGGGCCGGAGGCGCCTTGCGCCGCCGCCGGACCCGCAGCGGCGAGCCCGAGCACGACCGTCAAGACCCATGCGTTCAGGGTCGTGCGCGTGCTGCGAAGGAGGGGCGAGGCCGAGGAGGGTCGCGACATGACTGATCTCGAGGAAGACCTGTGGACTATAGCCAAAAAATGCTTCACTTCGCGCCCGCCTGACCGAGACGCGCCAGGTCGATCGACAGGTTCTCCGTCCGCCCGTCGCGCTCCACGGTCACGACGGAGCTCGGCGCCCCGGCCAGCATCCGCAGGAACTGTGCCGCGGTCGCCTGATCGGTGAGGGGTGAGTCATTGACCGCCACCACCAGATCGCCGGGACGCAAGCCGCTGCGGGTGAAGAGCGCCGTTTGCTCGCCGGGATAGACGCGCACCCCCGCCACTTGACCGTCGCGCAGCATGGCCTGCCAGCGGATGAAGCGACCGGGGTCCTCGGCGATGGACGCCCCTGGCGGTGACGGCGACGATGACGCTGACGCAGCCGGCGCGAGTGCGGGCACATTCGTCGCCCCGCCCGTCGAGGGCTGGGCGGGCATCGTGGAGCGGGGCAGGGTGAGGGCTTCGCGCTGGCCACCCCGCTCGAGGATCACCCGATCGGGATGGACTTCCGTGAGCCGGGCGCCGCCCGGGAGGGTCGCCCCGACCCCGTACAAGCGACCGGTGGCGGCGGTCTCGCCGATGATGGCCCGGCCGGCACCGGGGTCCTCGCGGGCGAACACCCCCGCCAGCACGAGCGCGAGCGAGGAGGGGGGCACCGCGCCGCCCCCTGCGGTGGAGGCGCCAGGACCGCCCGGGGACTCGCCGAACAGCCGGGCGGCCGCGATACGCCCGATCACGGCGAGGCCGGTGTCCATCGCTTCGGAGACGGGCGACGAGCCGACCCCGCCCGAGGCGCCCGGGCCCGAGGCGCGCGGGCCGGCGACGACATGGCTACCCAGCGCCCCGGTGACGATCCAGGCGAGTTGCAGCCCGATCAGTAGCGCGAGCGCGAGGGTGGCCAGCCGAGGTAGATTCAGGCGCTCCATCATCCGCCCATCATAGCGACTGGCGGTGTCCATCGGTGTGACGGTGTGGGCGGCAGGCGGGTGACGCTGTCCGGATGACGGCTCCCTTGTTTTCGGTCCCGGTCGCCCCTATAACGAACACATGTCTTCTGAAGGGTCTCGGCCCGACTTCGACGCGTCGGTGGCCGAGGCCACCCCGGAGGTCGCGCAACCACCGCTGTTCCAGGTCGTGCTGCTCAACGACGACTACACGCCCATGGAGTTCGTCGTGGATGTGCTCGAGCGGTTCTTCGGCATGGGTCGGCAGAAAGCCACGCAAGTGATGCTGGAAGTGCATATGCGGGGCAAGGGGGTATGCGGCGTGTTCACCTTCCAGATCGCCGAGACCAAGGTCGCACAAGTCATGGAATACTCGCGCAGCCACCAGCATCCGCTGTTGTGCACGCTCGAGGAGACCTGAGTACAGGAACGGATCGCAGGAGCGGAAAGTGCTGTCTAACGAACTCGAAACTTGCATCAATAAGGCGTTCCACGAGGCGCGTGCCGGAAGGCACGAGTTCCTCACCGTGGAGCATCTGCTGCACGCCATCCTCCAGACCCCGAAGGTCCGCGAGGTGCTGCGCGCCTGCGGCGCAGACGCCGACCGTCTCGCCGCCGAACTGCATGCGCACGTCGAAGCGAGCACGCCGCGCCTGAAGGCGGGAGAGGACCGCGAGGTCCAGCCGACGCTCGGGTTCCAGCGCGTCCTGCAGCGTGCCGTGTTCCATGTGCAGTCGAGCGGTCGTAAGGAAGTCGGCGTCGTCAATGTCCTGATCGCCATCTTCAGCGAAAAGCAGAGCCACGCCGTCTTCCTGCTCGGGAAAGAGGGCGTCTCACGCCTCGATGTCGTCAATTTCGTCGCGCACGGCGGCCCGAAGGACGGCGACGAGAAGGGCGACAAGGCAGAGGCCGCAGCCCCTGGTGCCGATCCGCGCGAGGCCGAGGGCGGTAGTGCGCTGGAGAAATACGCGACCAACCTCAATCAGCGTGCCGAAGCCGGCAAGATCGACCCGTTGATCGGCCGCCAGATGGAGGTCGAGCGCACCATCGAGATCCTCTGCCGTCGGCGCAAGAACAACCCGCTGTTCGTCGGTGAGGCCGGGGTCGGCAAGACCGCGATCGCCGAGGGGTTGGCGCGGCGCATCGTCGAGGGTCAGGTACCGGAGGTCCTCGCGGGCGCGACGATCTGGTCGCTCGACATGGGCTCGCTGATCGCCGGCACCAAATACCGCGGCGATTTCGAGAAGCGACTGAAATCCGTCATCGCCGAGCTCGGCAAGCAGCCCGGCTCCATCCTCTTCATCGACGAGATCCACACCGTGATCGGCGCCGGTGCCGCCTCGGGCGGTGTGATGGACGCTTCCAACCTCATCAAGCCCGTGCTCAGCAACGGCGAGCTGCGTTGCATCGGCTCGACCACCTATGCCGAGTATCGCGGCATCTTCGAGAAGGACCACGCGCTCGCGCGGCGGTTCCAGAAGATAGATGTCGTGGAGCCCTCGGTCCCCGAGACCATCGAGATCCTGAAGGGTCTGCGCAGCCGCTTCGAAGAGCACCACCAGGTGACCTACACCGAGGAAGCCCTGAAGGTCGCTGCCGAACTCGCGGCGCGCCACATCAACGAGCGTCACCTGCCGGACAAGGCGATCGATGTGATCGACGAGGCAGGCGCCCGTCTGCGCCTGCAGCCTGCCGCGACCCGTGAGACCGTCGTCGATGTCCGGCACATCGAGGATGTCGTGGCGCGCATCGCCCGCATCCCGCCCAAGACCGTCTCGAGCAACGACAAAGAGACGCTGCGCAACCTAGAGCGTAACCTCAAGCTTGTGATCTTCGGTCAGGACAAGGCCGTCGAGACCTTGGCGGCGGCCATCAAGATGTCGCGATCGGGTCTCGGTGACGAGCGCAAGCCGGTCGGCAATTTCCTCTTCGCCGGACCGACGGGTGTGGGCAAGACCGAGGTCACGCGCCAGCTCGCCATCGCGCTCGGCATCGAGTTCATCCGCTTCGACATGTCCGAGTACATGGAGCGCCACACCGTGTCGCGCCTGATCGGCGCGCCGCCGGGCTATGTCGGCTTCGACCAGGGCGGCTTGCTCACCGAGGCGATCGCCAAGCATCCCCATGCGGTGCTGCTGCTCGATGAGATCGAGAAGGCCCATCCGGATGTCTTCAATCTGCTCTTGCAGGTCATGGACCACGGTACGCTCACCGACAACAACGGTCGCAAGGCCGATTTCCGCAAGGTCATCATGGTCATGACCACCAATGCCGGGGCTGCCGACATGGCACGCTCCTCCATCGGGTTCACCCAGCAGGACAACGCCACCGACGGTATGGAAGCCATCAAGCGGCTGTTCTCGCCCGAGTTCCGCAACCGGCTCGACGCCGTGATCCAGTTCAACGGGCTCGACGAGTCCACGATCGAGCGCGTGGTCGAGAAATTGTTGGTGGAGTTCGAGGCGCAGTTGGAGGCCAAGCGCGTGGTGGTGCACATGGACGACGCGGCGCGGAGTTGGGTCGCGCACAAGGGCTACGACCCGAAGATGGGCGCGCGCCCGATGGCGCGGGTCATCCAGGAGCACATCAAGCGGCCGCTCGCCGAAGAATTGCTGTTCGGGAAACTGGTGGACGGCGGTCAGGTGCGCATCAGCGTCAAGGCCGACGGCAGCGGGCTAGACCTCGAGTGCAGCACCAACGAGGAGCCGGCGCTCGTCGGCTGAGGTCAGCGCCCGCGGTAGACGATGCGGGCCTTCGAGAGATCGTACGGGGTCATCTCGACGGTGACCGTGTCGCCGGTGAGGATGCGGATGTAGTTCTTGCGCATCTTTCCGGAGATATGCGCCGTGACCAGGTGCCCGTTCTTCAGCTTCACGCGAAAGGTGGTGTTCGGCAGGGTCTCGACGACTTCGCCGTCCATCTGGATCGCGTCTTCTTTCGACATCAGGTTTGCGGGCACCGGTTGGCTTTGAGAAGCGCGGATTCTGCCGCAGCGCCCCCCGCGAATCAATCTCCGCCGCTTGCCCAACGCGGGGAGATGGTCGGGTTGCAGTGCTCTGCGAGCAACCCTTGGAACTCCGCCCGCGCGACCGGACGGGCGCCGAGCGAGGCCAGATGACCCGTCTCCATCTGGCAGTCCACCACCGCGATCCCGGTGGCGAGGCAGCGCCGGACCAACGCCGAGAGGGCGAACTTCGAGGCGTCGGTCTCGAGGCTGAACATCGATTCGCCGAAGAAACAGGCCCCCAATTGCACCCCGTAGAGCCCACCGACGAGTCGACCTTGCCGCCAGGTCTCCACGCTGTGCGCGAGCCCGCGCCGGTGCATCTCAAGGTAGGCGGCCCGCATCTCGTCGGTGATCCAGGTGCCACCGCCCTCGCCACGACGGGGGGCTGCGCAGGCGCCGACCACGGCATCAAAATCGCTGTCGAACCGCAGTTCGAATCCGCCGTGGCGCTCGCGTTTGGCGAGCGAGCGGGAGCGGCGGAATTCGCTTGGGAACAGCAGCATGCGCGGGTCGGGTGACCACCAAAGGATCGGCTGGCCCTCGGAATACCACGGGAAGATGCCGCGCCGGTAGGCCGCTTCGAGGCGCTCCGGTGACAGGTCTCCCCCTGCTGCGATGAGGCCGGGCGGCTCCTCCTGCACCGACTCCAAGGGCGGGAACGCAGTCGGGTCACCTGCCGGATCCAGCCAGGTGAGCCGCGGACGGCGCGGTCTCACGGGGTGAGTTCCTGACGATAGGGCACATGTTCACCGATGCCTGCCGCGTATTCGTCCACGCTGGCTCCCTCGGCGCGCAGGTAGTCGGCGATGGCGCGACGGAACCGTGGATCGGCGATCCGATGCGCGGAATGCGTCAGGGTCGGCACGAAACCGCGGGCGACCTTGTGCTCGCCTTGCGTGCCGGGCTCGAAGCGCGCGATGCGGTGCTCGATGCAGTGCTCGATGCCTTGGTGGTAGCAGGTCTCGAAGTGCAGGCTGTGGAACTCGTCCGCTGCGCCCCAGTAGCGGCCGTAGAGCGTGTCGCCGCCGACGAAGAACACCGCGACCGCGACGATCGCGCCTCGGCGTTCGGCGAACTTGAAGAGCAGCGAGTCCCCGAGCGAGCGAGCGAGGACACGGAAGCACTCGAGGCCGAGGTAGGGCTCCTGGCCGCGGCGCAGAAAGGTTCCGCGGTGCAATTGCCACGCGGCGAGCACCTCGGCGGGAGCGGCATCACGGCCGTACACCGTGCGGAAGGTGATGCCTTCCTCGGCGACCCGGCGCCGCTCGCGGCGTGCTTTCTTGCGTTTCTCGGCGGTGAAGCCGGCGAGGAAGTCCTCGAAGTGCGCGTAGCCCCGGTTATGCCAATGGAACTGGCAGTCACGGCGCATCAGCCATCCGTCATCGCCGGTCTCACCGGCAGCGGCGATGACCTGGCGATCGGCCTCCGCAGGGAACAGCACATGGGTCGAGGAAAGACCGCGATCGTCGGCGGCCGCCGCCAGCGCCGACAACAGCATGGGCGCCACGGTCGGATGATCGAGATCCGCGCGCACCAGCAGCCTCGGCCCGGTCGCGGGCGTGAACGGCGCAGCGACGACCAGCTTCGGGTAATACTGCAGACCGTGGCGGGCATAGGCTTGCGCCCACGCGAAATCGAAGACGAACTCGCCGTAGGAATGCGGCTTCAACCAACCCGGTGCGGCGGCCGCCAGCCCTCGGGCATCGCTGAGCGTGACGATGAACGGCTGCCAACCGCTGCGTCCGCCGATGCTGCCGCCTTCGGCGAGCGCCGCGAGGAAAGCGTGGCGCAGGAACGGGTATCGCGGGTCGCCGAGTGCGTCCCATCCGTCCGCCGGGATGTCCTCGACCCGCTCGAGGAGTCCGGCGCGCATCAAGCTTTGTCGAACCGCTCGAGGTAGCGATCGGCGTCGAGCGCCGCCATGCAGCCCGAACCCGCGGAGGTGATGGCTTGGCGGTAGACATGATCGGCGACATCGCCGGCCGCGAACACGCCGTCGACGCTCGTCGCGGTCGCATCACCGCTGGTACCGCTGCGGACCTTGATGTAGCCCCCTTGCATGTCGAGCTGTCCGTCGAAGATCGCGGTGTTGGGCGTGTGGCCGATGGCGATGAAGACGCCGGTGAGCGCGAGGTCCTGCGGCGTGGCATCCGGGTCGGGCTGGCCGCTGCTGCCCACGGTCGGGCGCACCCGCAGGCCGGTGACACCCGCCTCGTCGCCGATCACCGCGTCGATGGCGTGGTTCCAGAGCAGTCGCACCTTGCCGGCACGCTCACGCTCGAACAGGCGGTCTTGCATGATCTTCTCGGCCTTCAAACGGTCGCGACGATGCACCAGCGTGACGCGCGCGGCGATGTTCGAGAGATAGAGCGCTTCCTCGACAGCGGTGTTGCCGCCGCCGACCACCGCGACCTCTTGGCCGCGGAAGAAGAAGCCGTCGCAGGTCGCACATGCGGAGACGCCGCGGCCCTTGAACGCTTCTTCCGACTCGAGGCCGAGATAACGCGCCGAGGCGCCTGTGGCGATGATCAGCGCGTCGCAGGTGTATTCGCCGAGATCCCCGATCAGCCGGAACGGGCGTTCGCCGAGCACGGTGGTGTGGATGTGGTCGCTCACGAATTCGGTGCCGAAACGCAGCGCGTGCGCCTTCATCCGATCCATCAGCGCAGGGCCCATCAGGCCGTGGGGATCGCCCGGCCAGTTGTCGACCTCGGTGGTGGTCATGAGTTGGCCGCCCTCCTGCATCCCGGCGATCAGCATCGGGGCACGGTTGGCGCGGGCGGCATAGACGGCGGCCGCGTAACCGGCGGGGCCCGAGCCTAGGATGATGAGCGGACGGTGGAGGGTCTTCATGCAGGAATGGTAGGGCGTGGCGCGCGCGAAAGCCACGCCGACGATACGCTCCCGCACCGCGGTCGGCCTGTCCCGGAGCGGCCGATTACTCTAGAATCTCTGTGCGAGCAAGCTGCCGCACACGAGGGCCTGTCTTGGCCGAATCCGCCGCGAAGAACGAAGCACCTGCACCCTTGTCCGAAGCCCTGAAGCGCGGTCTGCGCGAGGGCGGTGTGATCCTGTTCGGGGTGCTGGCGGTCATGTTGCTCGCGGCGCTCTTGACCTGGAACCCATCCGACCCGGGCTTCACCTACACCGGCGCAGCGGAGCCGCTCGCCGTCGGGGGCGGTGTCGATACGGTGCATAACCTGATCGGACGCCAAGGCGCGTGGCTCGCCGACACGCTCTTCTTCCTGTTCGGCCGACCCGCTTTCCTTTTCCCGCTGATGCTGGGGGCCGCCTGTCTCTGGTTGCACCGGCAGCGTGGCGTCGACACACCGTCCTCGCGCATCGGTACTTTGCTGCGGGTCGGCGGCTTCGTGGTGATGCTCGCGGCGGGTTGCGCGCTCGCCTCGTTGCACTGGAGCGCAGGGTCGCTGCGCCAAGGCGCGGGCGGCGTGCTCGGCAGCGTGGTCGGCGACTGGATGCGCGGCAACTTCAACTTCGTCGGCGGGACGCTGCTGCTGCTCGCCGTCGGGATGGTCGGTGTGACGCTCGCTTTCGGGGTCTCTTGGCTCGGTGTCATCGACCGTCTGGGCGGTGGCCTCTGGGGCGGCATCGACTGGCTGCGCGCACGCCGTCTCAAAGCGCAGGATGTCGCCGAAGGCGAGGTGCGTCGCGCCGTCCGCAAGGGCAACGCCGAAGTCGAGGCGCGCCGTACCGCCTCGCGCACCAAGCCGCGCATCGAGCCCCCCGCGCCGCAGGCGGAGAAGAGCGAGCGCATCGAGAAAGAACGGCAGGTGCCGTTGTTCCACGCCAAGTCGGGCGAGCTGCCCCCCCTGCAACTGCTCGATGATCCGCAGGTGCGCGAAGCCTCCTATTCGCCCGAGGCGCTCGAGGCCATGTCGCGTCTCGTCGAGCTCAAGCTCAAAGATTTCGGCGTCGAGGTCGAGGTGGTGGCCGTGCTGCCGGGGCCGGTGGTCACACGCTTCGAGCTGCGTCCGGCACCGGGCGTCAAGGCGAGCCAGATCAGCGGCCTCTCCAAGGACCTCGCCCGGGCGCTCTCGGCCGTCAGCGTGCGCGTGGTCGAGGTGATCCCCGGCAAGTCGGTCATGGGTCTCGAGATACCGAACGAGAAGCGGGAGCTCGTCACCTTCGGCGAGATCGTCCGATCCAAAGCCTACGACGAGGTCAACTCGCCGCTCGCCATCGCGCTCGGCAAGGACATCGGCGGCGCACCGGTGGTCGCCGATCTGCAACGCATGCCGCACCTGCTGGTCGCGGGTACCACCGGCTCGGGCAAGTCGGTGGCGGTCAACGCGATGATCCTCTCGATCCTCTACAAGAGCACGGCCGAGGATGTCCGGTTGATCATGATCGATCCGAAGATGCTGGAGCTTTCGGTCTACGAGGGTATCCCGCACCTGCTCGCGCCGGTCGTGACCGACATGAAGAACGCCGCCAATTCGCTGCGTTGGTGCGTGGCCGAGATGGAGCGTCGCTATCAGTTGATGGCGGCGCTGGGCGTGCGCAACATCGCGGGCTTCAACCGCAAGGTGCGCGACGCCATCGCCGACAAGAAACCGATCAAGAACCCGGTGCTGCTGCAGCGTGCGGCCAACGACCCGAGCATCGACCAGTCGCAGATCCCGGATCTTGAGCCGCTGCCGTTCATCGTCGTCATCATCGATGAGCTCGCCGACATGATGATGATCGTCGGCAAGCAGGTCGAGGAGCTGATCGCGCGCCTCGCGCAGAAAGCCCGCGCCTCAGGCATCCACCTCATCCTCGCCACGCAGCGCCCATCCGTGGATGTCATCACCGGCCTCATCAAGGCCAATATCCCTTGCCGCATCGCCTTCCAGGTGTCGGCCAAGGTCGATTCGCGCACCATCCTCGACCAGAGCGGCGCTGAATCCTTGCTCGGCCACGGCGACATGCTCTATCTGCCGGCGGGCACCTCCATGCCCAACCGCGTCCATGGCGCGTTCGTCGCCGACCACGAAGTGCACAAGGTGGTCGAGGCGCTGCGCAAGACCGGCGCGCCGAACTACATCGAGGAGGTGCTCTCCGGCCCCCGCGGGTTTGTGCCGGGTCTCTCCCCCGCGGACGGCGAGGGTGGCGGCGAGGGCGGTGACCCCGAGCAGGACGCGCTCTACGACGAAGCCGTCAAGATCGTCATCACCGAGCGCAAGCCCTCGATCTCCTATGTGCAGCGGCGGCTCAAGATCGGCTACAACCGGGCGGCGCGCCTCATCGAAGCGATGGAGACGGCGGGGCTCGTCGGGCCGCTGCAGGCGAACGGCGGACGCGAGATCCTGGTGCCCGCCCCGGCGGGCGAATGAGCGCTCTTCGGTCCATGCGTCGCAGGGCTTTCCGTCCGCTGTGGGGCGTCGTGTTCGCCACGGCGGTCCTCTTCGCAGGCGGTCCGTCGGTCGGTTTTCCGCAGGGTGGCGCGACGGTCGTCACGGCGCTCGATCGATACCTTGAGGGGCTGGTGAGTTGGCGTGCCGAGTTCACCCAGTCCACCACGGATGCCCGCGGGCGCAGCCGCCCGGTACAGGAAGGGCTGCTCGTCGTGCAGCGACCGGGGCGTTTCCGTTGGGAGATCCGCAGCAGCGGCACGCCGGCGTCACAAGCAGCGCAGGTGATGGTCGCGGACGGTAAAAATCTTTGGTTCTATGATCGTGACCTCGACCAGGTGACCGTCAAGCCCACCGGTGGTGCGCTCACCGCGACCCCGGCGATGCTGCTCGCGGGCACCGTGCCACTGCGCGAGCGCTTCGATGTCGCAGCGACGGGTCGGCGAGGGGGGCTCGATTGGGTGAAGGTCCTGCCGCGAGGCCTCGATGCCGAGTTCCGCGAGGCCCGCTTCGGTTTCGCGGGGCTCGAGCTTCGGCGCCTGGAGCTCGACGACAAGCTCGGGCAACAGGTCGTGCTGTCGTTCCGGGGTGGTGTGCGCAATCCTGCGTTGCCCCCGGCGACGCTGAGGTTCGAAACGCCCGCCGGTGCCGATCAGATCGGCAAGCCGGCGCCCTGAAGCACGGACTCCTCCAGATGCGCGCACTGCATTGGCGGGGGTTCTGGTTGTCGGGTGGTGCCGCGCTGGTGCTGCTCGTCACCTTCCTGTGTCTTCGGCCGTCGACGGGCGGCGAGCAGTTGTTCCCGAACGCCGACAAATGGGCGCATTTTTTGGCGTTCTTTGCGCTCGCCGGCATGCTGCTCGCGCTGGTTGAGCGTCGGTACTACGCATCGGTCTGTCTGGGGCTGCTCGCCTTCGGGGGCGCCATCGAGATCGCGCAGTACCTGCTGCCGTATGGCCGCTCCGCCGAGTGGTTGGATCTGGCCGCGGATGGCCTCGGCATCTTGGCGGGCTCGATCCTCTCGTGGTCGATCCGCGAGTCCTGGTTGCAGCGCATCGAGCGCTGGGTCGGCGCGGGTGGCTGAACAGACCGTCATGGGACTGGGGGATTCAGTGGAGCCGCGGCGCAGCGCAGCGCCCTCCGCGGCGGAACGCCCGCTCGCCGATCGTCCGCTCGCGGACAGGATGCGACCGCGCAGCATCGCCGACATCGTCGGTCAACCGCAGGTGCTCGGGCCCGGCAAACCGCTGCGCGTCGCGCTCGAGACCGGCCGCCTGCACTCGATGGTGCTGTGGGGGCCGCCCGGGTCCGGAAAGACCACCCTCGCGCGCCTTGTCGCACAAGGGTCGGACGCGCAGTTCATCGCCTTGTCTGCGGTGATGGCGGGCATCAAAGACGTACGCGCCGCGGTCGAAAAGGCGCAGACCGAGCGGGCCGCGACCGGTCGGCGCACGGTGCTGTTCCTCGACGAGGTGCACCGCTTCAACAAAACCCAGCAGGACACCTTCCTGCCGTACATCGAGGACGGCACGCTGGTGTTCATCGGTGCGACCACCGAGAACCCGTCCTTCGAGGTGGTGAGCGCATTGCTGTCGCGGGCGCGGGTGTATGTGCTGCGCGCACTGGAGCCCGCCGACACCGCCGAGATCATGCGTCGCGCGCTCGCCGACCCTGAGCGAGGCTTGGGTGGGCGCGGGCCAGGCGGGGCGGATGTCGAGGTCGACGAACCTGCGCTCGACTTGCTCGCCCGCGCGGCCGATGGCGATGGTCGTCGTGCGCTCAACATGCTCGAGATCGCGGCCGACCTTGCGGTCGAGGGACGCATCGGCGTGGCGCAGGCCGCCGAGGTCGCGGGCGGCACGCGTCGCCGCTTCGACAAGGGCGGCGAGCAGTTCTACGACCAGATGTCGGCGCTTCACAAAAGCGTGCGCGGCACCGACCCGGATGCCGCGCTCTACTGGTTCTGCCGTATGGTCGACGGTGGTTGTGATCCGGGCTATCTCGCGCGGCGCATCGTGCGCATGGCGGTGGAGGACATCGGTCTGGCCGACCCGCGCGGCCTGCAGCTCGCCATCGACGCCTGGACCGCCTACGACCGCCTCGGCAGCCCGGAGGGCGAACTCGCGCTCGCCAATGCCGTCGTCTATCTCACCTGTGCGCCGAAGAGCAACGCCGTCTACACCGCGTTCAAGGAAGCGAACGCGGATGTGCAGGAGTTCGGCACGCTCGAGGTGCCGATGCCGCTGCGCAATGCGCCCACCTCGCTCATGAAGGATCTGGGCTATGGCAAAGATTATCGCTACGCCCACGACGAGCCCGATGCGTATGCTGCGGGCGAGCGGTATCTGCCCGAGGGGCTGCCCGATCGGCGCTACTACCGGCCTGCGCCGCGCGGTCTCGAACAGCGCATCGCCGAGGCGCTGGCGCGGCTGCGTCAGCGCGATGGCGGCCAAGGCAGCAGCGGCCAAGGCAGCAGCGGCCAAGGCAGCAGCAGCGGGGACGAGCGATGAGCCCCTGGCTCGCCGTGGCACTGGGCAGCGCGCTCGGCGGCGTGGGTCGCTATGGCCTATCTCGTCTATGGCCGTGGGTGCCGGGTGGCTGGCCGACGGCTACAATGACGGTCAACCTGCTCGGCAGCTTCGCCATCGGCCTGCTGTCGGTGGTGTTGTCGGCGCGGGCGGGCGGCGCCGAGACGGCGCGGCTCTTCTGGATGACCGGCGTGCTCGGCGGCTTCACCACCTATTCGGCGTTCGCGCTCGAGACGGTGACGCTGGCGGGTGCGGGCGAGGCGATGCGCGCCGCGGCGTATGTCGTCGTGACGGTGCTTGCCTGCCTCGTCGCGGCTTTTGCCGGGCGTGCGCTCGGGATGATGCTCGCCGGCGATTGACAAGCCGCTGGCAAGAGAACGGAGAACGAAGTGCTCGATTCCAAACAACTGCGCACCGAGACCGAAGCCGTCGCGCGCAACCTCGCGCGGCGCGGTTTTGCGCTCGATCTCGATGCGTTCCGTGCGCTCGAAGAGCGTCGTAAAGCCGTACAGATCGAGGCCGATCGGCTGCGCGCCGAGCGCAACGCCAACGCCAAGGCCGTCGGTATGGCCAAGGGCAAGGGCGAGGACGCGAGTGCGATGCTCGCGCGCGGCGAACAGCTCACCGGCGAACTCACCGCGGCTGAAGTAGCGCTCGCTGCGGTGCAGACCGAGTCCGACGCTTGGCTGATGGGCCTGCCGAACCTGCTGCATGACTCGGTCCCTGAGGGCCGCGATGAGACCGCGAATGTCGAGGTGCGCCGCCACGGCACGCCGCGGGTGTTCGATTTCACGCCGCAGGACCATGTCGACCTCGGCGTGAAGTTGGGCGGGCTCGACTTCGAGGCCGCGGCTCGCATCTCCGGTGCGCGCTTCGTTGTGCTACGCGGCGGCATCGCCCGCCTGCATCGCGCGCTCGCGCAGTTCATGCTCGATCTGCACACCGGTGAGCATGGCTACCAAGAGATCTACGCACCGTACCTCGTCTCGCCCGAGGCGCTGGTCGGAACGGGAAATTTGCCGAAGTTCGCGCAGGATCTCTTCGCGGTGCAGGGCGAGCGGCCGTTCTATCTGATCCCCACCGCCGAAGTGCCGGTGACGAACCTCGTCCGCGAGCAGATCATCGCGCCCGAATCGCTGCCGATGCGCTATGTGGCGCACACCCCGTGTTTCCGCTCCGAGGCGGGCGCCGCCGGCAAGGACACGCGCGGCCTCATCCGTCAGCACCAGTTCGACAAGGTCGAACTCGTGCACATCGTGAAGCCCGAGGACTCCTACGCCGCGTTGGAGACGCTCACCTCGCATGCCGAGACCGTGCTGCAGCGCCTCGGTCTGCCGTACCGCGTGCTCGCGCTCTGCGCGGGCGACATCGGCTTCGGCAGCGCCAAGACCTACGACCTCGAGGTCTGGCTGCCGGGGCAGGGCCAGTACCGCGAGATCTCCTCCTGCAGCAACTGCGAGGCCTTCCAGGCGCGCCGCATGCAGGCCCGTTGGCGCAACCCCGCCACCGGCAAGCCCGAGCCGCTGCACACCCTCAACGGCTCCGGTGTCGCCGTGGGCCGCGCGATGGTGGCGGTGCTCGAGAACTACCAGAACGCGGACGGCAGCGTGACCGTCCCCGACGCGCTGCGGCCCTACATGGGCGGCCTCGAGGTGCTGCGCGGCTGAGAGCGGAGCGGAAGAAAGCGACGGAGAGGTGGCAGAGCGGTTTAATGCATCGGTCTTGAAAACCGACGGCCCTTCACGGGGCCCGTGAGTTCGAATCTCACCCTCTCCGCCACCTTGCAGTGCCAGAAGTGATACTCTAGTATCACTTTATGCGCACCGAACTCGTCACCACCCTGAAGCGTCAAGCCACCGAACTGCTGGATGAGCTCGAGCGCAGCCGCGAGCCTATCCTGATCACCCAGCACGGGCTGCCCAGCGCCTATCTCGTCGATGTCGAGAGCTACGAACTGCTGCAGCGTCGGATGACTTTGCTGGAAGGCATCGCCCGCGGAGAGAAGGCCATCGAGGAGGGTCGCACCGTCCCGCAGGCCGAAGCGAAGAAGCGGATGTCTCGATGGCTGAAGTGATCTGGACGGAGCCCGCGCTCGCCGATCTCGATGCCATCGCCGACTACATCGCTTTGGAGAACCCACAGGCCGCGAGCGAACTCGTGCGGCGGGTGTTCGGGCATGTCGACCAGTTGGCGTCCCATCCGCTCAGCGGCCCGAAGCTGCCCGAGTTCCGAGGCTGGCGCTACCGCCAGATCATCGAGCCACCCTGTCGGGTGATCTACCGGCACGAGAAGAACACCGTGCATATCGTGCATGTCGTCCGGGGCGAACGTCTGCTCGACAAGACGCTCATCGGGCGACGTGCCAAGGGACCGAAACCACCCGGCT
>CALGVD010000024.1 GCA_937920275.1 uncultured Pseudomonadota bacterium | reverse complement strand
CCGAGCGCGACCAGCAATCCTGCGACGGTCTCGGTCAAGACGACTCCACCGCCGTCAAAACGCGTTCAACCCCGTGAGCTCGCGGCCCAGCGAAAGCTGGTGGATGGTCTCCGTGCCCTCGTAGGTGATCACGCTCTCGAGGTTGAGCGCGTGACGGATGGGGACATGATCGGCGGTGATGCCCGAGCCCCCCAACAGATCCCGCGCCTCACGGGCGACATCGATCGCGGCACGGCAGTTGTTCCATTTGGCCAAAGACACCTGGACAGGCGAGAGGATGCCGCGGTCCTTGCGACGCCCCAGATGGAGCGCCAGCACCTGCCCCATCGTGATCTTGCGAGCCATCTCGGCGAGCCGGATCTGTACAGATTGGGTGGCCGCCAAGGGCCGACCGAAGAGCACCCGATCGCGGGTGTAATGCAGGGCATCCATGAGACAGGCCTGCGCCGCGCCGAGCACGCCCCAGGCGATGCCGAAGCGCGCTTGGGTGAGGCAGGAGAGCGGTGCTTTCAGACCGACCGTCGTGCCCGGGAGCAGACTCGAAGCCGGCAGCAGGACCTCATCAAAGAAAAGCGCACCGGTCGCCGAAGCCCGCAACGAGAACTTGCGCTCGATCTCGCGGGACTCGAAACCTTTCATGCCGCGCTCGACGAGGAACCCGCGGACGCCCTCGTCGGTCAAGGCCCACACCACGGCGACATCGGCGATCGGCGCATTGGTGATCCACATCTTCGAGCCGTTGAGCACCCAGTCCTCGCCGCGTCGGCGGGCCGTGGTGTTCATGTTGAGCGGATCGGACCCGCCATGCGACTCGGTCAGACCGAAACACCCGATGGCCTCGCCGCGCGCCATCGCCGGCAGCCAACGCTCGCGCTGCAGATCGCTGCCGTAGGTGAAGATCGGGTACATGCACAGCGAGGACTGCACCGACACGAAGCTGCGCAGCGCCGAATCACCGCGCTCGAGTTCCTGGCAGATGAGGCCATAGGAGACCGCGTTGAGCCCTGCGCAACCGTAGCCCTCGAGGGAGCTGCCGAGCAGGCCCAAGCGGGCCATCGGCGCGATGAGCTCCCGCGGGAAGTGATGGTCCTCGAAGTGCCGGCCGATCTGCGGCAGGACCTCGGCATCGACGAAGCGGGCGACCGAGTCGCGGACCATGCGCTCGTCGTCCTGAAGATCGTCTTCGATGCCTGCGATGTCGTACGGGGAAAGTGCCAAGTGCTGCTCCTGTTGCGGGATACCCTTAACCGGCGACCTGCCGGGCTTTGAGTTCTGCGACCGCCGCCGCATCGAAACCCAAGTCGGACAATATTTCATCACAATGTTCGCCAGGCCGCGCGAGCATCCCGCCTTGGCTAGGCCGGCGACCATCCATCTCGATCGGCAGGATGGGCAAACGGGTCTCGCGGCCGTCCGGGAGGGTCGTCGCCCCGAGACTGCCATTGGCGGCCAAGTGCGGGTCGTCGAACATCTCCTCGGGCTTGCCGATCGGTGCAAAGGGCAGACCGGTGCGCTCGAGGATGGCCACCAGATCCGCCCGCTTGTAGCCCTTGAAGAGCGCGCGCACCCGCGGCAGAAGCGCCTCACGCTGCGCCACACGCTGCGGGTTGGTCTTGTAAGCCGGATCGGTCGCCTCGGCCGTCCAACCGAAGGCCTCGCAGAACTTCAGCCACAAGCCGTCGGAGACGATGCCGACGAACACCTGTTCATCATCCGCCGTCTCGAAGACGTCGTAGATCGCCCACGCCGAGATGCGCACAGGCATGGGCTTGGCCGGTTGACCCGTCACCGCCATCTGCGCCATATGCTGCCCGACCAGATAGACCGTGGTCTCAAAGAGTGCGCTGCTGACCTTCTGTCCCCGGCCGCTCCCATGACGCTGCTCGATCGCCGCCAAGATGGCGATGACGCCGAACAGGCCGCCCGTGACATCGATCACCGAGGTCCCGGCGCGCAGCGGCCTGCCGGGTGGCCCGGTCATGTAGGCAAGGCCGCCCATCATCTGGGTGACCTCGTCGAGCGCGGTACGGTCCTCATAAGGACCGCTGAGGAAGCCCTTTTCGGAGCAGTAGATCAAGCGCGGATTATCCAGCGCGAGCGTGTCGTAGCCGAGCCCCAGACGATCCATCGCACCGCTGCGGAAGTTCTCGACCACGACATCTGCCCCAGCGCACAGCCGCTGCGCGATGTGCAGACCCTCTGGCGTCTTGAGATCGAGACAAAGACTTTTCTTGTTGCGGTTGTACATGGGGAAGTAGCCCGCACCCGAACCCGGCAGATGCCGCGTCGAGTCCCCTCCGATGGGCTCGACCCGGATCACCTCAGCGCCGAGTTCAGCAAGGACAGCCCCGACTGCGGGACCCATGACCATGTGGGTGAACTCTATGACGCGCAGGCCTGCGAGCGGCAGCGGACCTGCGCCTGCAGGCGCGGATGAAATATCGACGGCACTCATGCGCGGGGCTCCTGCGTAAACCCGAGCGGCAGACCCGCATCGGGTGTGAATCCGTACAGCGGCTCACCGGGCAAGGCCTCGCGCAGGATCCCGCGCACGCGCAGCAGTTTCGGCAGGTCGATCCCGGTGCGCAGACCTATTGCTTCCAGCATGAACACGAGGTCCTCGGTGACGATGTTCCCGGACGCCCCGGGGGCGAAGGGACATCCGCCGAGCCCGCTCAAGGAACTGTCGAAGGTGGTGATGCCGACCTCGAGTCCCGCGATGACGTTGGCGAGACCGAGGCCGCGGGTGTTGTGCAGGTGCAGTCCAGAGAGCGCATGCGCACCCACCGCCGCGTGCACTTGTCGCACGAGGTCACGCACCTGCGCCGGGTTCGCGTAGCCGCTGGTGTCGGCGAGGCCGACCTCGTCGCAACCGGCCTGCATCAAGGCTTCGGCCAAGGCGATCACCCGCGCGGGCGGTACATGGCCCTCGAGGGTGCAGCCGAACGCGGTGGAGAGACCGCCCTCGAACCGCGGCCGTCGCTCCGCCGGCAGCCCAGCGATCATCGCAGCGATGGCACGTGCCTCCTCCAGCATCTGTGCATGCGTACGACGCACGTTCTTGAGGCTGTGGGTCTCGGACACCGACAAGGGCAGCGTGATCTTGTGCGCGCCCGCCTCCACCGCCGCCTCGGCGCCGCGCAGGTTGGGCACCAACACCGCCACGGTGAGGCCGGGGATCGTGCGCGCATGGCGCACCACTTCGGCGGTGTCCGCCAACTGCGGCAGCAGCTTCGCCGGGACGAAGCTGCCCACCTCGATCTCGGTCACACCCGCTGCGGCCTCGGCGTCGATCCAGGCTTTCTTGGCTTCGATCGGCATGACGGTCGCGATGCTCTGCAATCCGTCGCGCGGCCCGACTTCGCTGATCAGAATGGTCATGAGGCGTGGTCCATCGCAGCAAGGTCGGGATAGATCCAGGGGCGCGCCGTGCGATCGGCGGCGAAGAAGGCGTCGATGTCGGCGAGATGCTTGAGCGTGAGATCGATGGCGTCGAGGCCCTCGAGCAGCATGGCGCGCGACTCTCCATCGAGCTCGAAAGGATGCGGCTCGGATGCGTCTGAGTAGACCACACCCTGCTCCACATCCACGGTGAGTCGATGCGCCTGCGGATCGAGCACGACCTGGGACGAGAGCGCGGCGACGGTCTCGACCGACAATCGCACGGGCGCGAGACCATTACGCACGCAGTTACCTTCGAAGATCGGCGCGAACGAGGGTGCGATGATGACGCGGAATCCGTACTCGCGCAGCGCCCACACCGCATGTTCGCGGCTCGAGCCGCAACCGAAGTTCTCGCCACCGAGCAAGATGCGAGCACCCGCGTAGGGTGCCTGGTTGAGCACGAACCGTGGATCCGCATCGCGTCCACCGATCGTCCGGTACCGCCAGCCCGCGAAAAGTCCGTCGGCGAGGCCCGTCTTCGAGACCGACCTCATCTCGCGCGACGGGATGATGGCGTCGGTGTCGATGTTGTCGCGCAGCAGTGGCGCAGCGACGGCGGTGATGCGGCGCAGCGGTTCCATCGGTCAGACCTCCCCGGCCGCGAAGTCGCGCGGATCCGTGATGCAGCCGGTGAGCGCGCTCGCAGCGACGGTCTCTGGACTTGCGATGTGGGTGCGGGTCTCGGGACCCTGACGGCTCTCGAAGTTGCGGTTGGTGGAGGACACCACCCGCTCGCGGGGTCCGAAACTTTCACCGCCTGCGAAGAAGCAGAGCGAACAACCCGATTCGCGCCACTCGAAGCCGGCCTCGATGAATACTTTATCCAGCCCCTCGGCCTCCGCCGCGCGCTTGACCGCCATCGAACCGGGTACGCACAGCGCGCGCACACCGTGGGCCACCTTGCGCCCGCGGAGGATCGCCGCAGCGCGACGCAGGTCTGAGAGCCGGCTGTTGGTGCAGGAGCCGATGAACGCGCCCGTGATCGGTAGCCCGATGAGGGATTGCCCGAGCTCCAGACCCATGTACTGCAGGGCTCGCGCATGCGCTTCCGGCGTGGTGCCGCTCGCCTCGACCGGCGGCACGCAGGCATCGATCGCCACGGCATGCTGCGGACTCGTGCCCCAGGTGACCATCGGGGAGACTTCACCGGCGTCGAAGACGATCTCGTGGTCGAAACGGGCCCCGGGGTCGCTTGCGAGCGCGCGCCACACCCCCATCGCCCGCTCGAACAGCGCGCCCTGCGGCGCATAACGCCGCCCGCGCAGATAGCTGAAGGTCGTCTCATCCGGGGCGATGAGCGCGGTCATCGCCGAGAACTCCGTGGCCATGTTGCAGAGGGTCATCCGCGCTTCCATGTCGAGCGCGCGTACCGCGCCTCCTGCGTACTCCACGGCACACCCCCGTCCGCCCGCCGCGCCATAGCGAGCCAAGATATGGAGCGCGAGATCTTTGGCGGTCACCCCGGGGGCGAGCCGCCCCTCGACCGAGATGCGCATCGTGCGGGGCCGCTTGATGCGCAGTGTGCCTGTGGCGAGCGCGTGCTCGGCTTCAGTCGAACCGATACCCCAAGCGAAGGCGCCCATCGCACCTTGGGTGCAGGTGTGGCTATCCGGACAGACCACGGTCGCGCCAGGCAGGACAAGACCGAGTTCCGGCGAGATCACATGGACGATGCCTTGCAACGGGTCGCGCACATCGAAGACACGGATGCCTGCGGCCTCGGCTGCCGAGCGGGTCTCGAGGATGAACGCCGAACCGCCCGGCACCCGCGTCGCATCGCCGCGACCGGGCGTGGTGTCGACGATGTGGTCCATGGTACAGAAGACCCGCGACGGGTCGAGAACGGGGCGACCCGACTCCGCCAGACTCTTGAGGGCGACCGAACCGGTGCGCTCGTGCAGGAATATGCGGTCTATCGCGATCAGCGACGACCCGTCGCCGAGCTCGCGGACGGCATGTGGGTCCCAGATCTTCTCGAACAGGCTACGCGGCCCCATGGTGGCCATTCTACGCCCCCCGGCGGGCCGCTGTCCGGACGGGTCGCAGCCTCAGCGGAGCAGCCTCAACGGAGCAGATTGAGGAAAGTGTTGATGATGAGCGCGTTGGTGAAATCGATGAAGAACGCGCCCACCACCGGGGCCACGAGGAAAGCTCGCGGCGCCACGCCGTGCCGGGCGACCAGCGTGCGCATCACTGCCAGCGCGGTCGCCGTGGTGCCGAGCATGAACCCGGTGAAACCCCCGGACATCACCGCCGCGTCGTAATCCCGTCCCATCACCCGATAGACGAGCCGCAACGCCAAAGCGATCAAGGCGACCTGCAAGGCAAGATTCACCAACAGCGGCAATGCGACACCGTGTAGCCGGGTCAGATCGAGCGTCATCAACCACATGGCCAGAAACAACGACAAGGCGATCGCGCCCAGCGCCTCGATGACCGCCGGATCCGGTCGCAGGCGTCCGAGCAACGGACCCGCATTGGTCACCACGGCGGCGAGCAACATCGCCCCGATGTAACCAGGCAGCGTGATGCCGGTCCGCTCGATCAACGAACTCACCCACTGACCGACGACGACGATGCCGAGCAGCAGCGCGACCGCCGTGAATACAGAACCCTCGGTCGCTCGGACGGTGCCTGTTTCACCGATCGCGGGCAGGTCGGTCGGCAGGTCGCTCGCCGCCGACTGCGGCGCCGTGGGCGGCGGTCCACGCAGCCCTTCGGTGCGCATCAATCGGACCACCAAGGGGCCGCCGAGCAGACCACCGAGCACGATGCCCGCGGTGGCGCTCGCCACCGCGATCGCACCAGCGCCGACGACACCCGCCGCCTCGAAGAGCGGCGCGAAGGCTGCACCGGTCGCCGGGCCGCCGGTGAGCGTGACCGCGCCGACCAGCACCCCGAACAACGGCGGCAGACCGAACATCGCCGCCACAGCGATGCCGAGCAGACTCTGCAACACCGCGAATCCGCTACAGAGCGCGAGGAACACGAGCACTTGCGGTCCGCCGCGCCGCAGCAGCTCGAGCCGCGCGGCGAAACCGAGGGTTGCGAAGAACGCGACCAACAGCGGCTTCTGCAGCAAGGTATCGAAGGTCACGACCGGCCCACCGAGCGACTTGCTGCCGAGCAACAGCAGTGCAACCAGAAGACCGCCCACCACCGGCGGCGGGATGCTGAACCGCTCGAGGACACCCACCTTCGAACAGATCCATTGACCCGCCAACACCACCGCGCCCGCAAGCGCCAAGGTCTGCAAAAAATCGAGTGTCATGCGTCACCTCCCGAGGCCGCCTCGGATATCGCCGACCGATCATCGCGCAATCCCCGCAGAGGTGCCGACTTGGCCTGCGCCTCGGCCCACTCGTCTGCGGGGGTCGAATCGTGGACGATACCGCCGCCGATGTCCCATCGTGCTTCATCGCCCGAGATCTGCAGCGTGCGGATGACCACGCTGAACGAAGCGTCGCCGGAGGGATCGAGCCAGCCGATCACGCCGCCGTAGAGACCTCGGGGTCCGGGCTCGAGCTCGTGGATCATGCGACAGGCCTCGATCTTCGGCGCACCGGTCATCGAACCGGGCGGGAACGCCGCTGCGAACACGTCGAAGACATCGAGGCCGCTGCGCAGCTCGCCCGTGATCGTCGAGGTCATCTGCGCGACGCTGGCGTAGCGCTCGACCTCCCACAAAGAGTCCGCCCGAACGCTGCCGGCGACGCAGACCCGGCCGAGGTCGTTGCGCACGAGATCCGCGATCATCACGTTCTCCGCGCGATCCTTCGCGGAGGACGCGAGCTCTCGCATCAGCGCCTCTGCGGTCTCCGGCGTGATGCGGCGCGTGCCCTTCATGGGCCGGGCTGTGACCTGCCGACCCCGCAGCGCGAAGAACCGCTCCGGACTCGCCGACAACAATTCGAGTCCCGGCCGATCGCCGCATCCCGGTAGGTGCAGCCACGCACCATGATCCACCGGGTGCCGCGACATCAGCCAAGCGAAGAGCGCCGCCGGGTCCTCCGGTGGCGCGAAACGCAACGGGAAAGTCAGGCAGAGTTGATACAGACGACCTGCAGCGATGGCCTCGCGGACTTTCGCGACAGCGCTGGCGTGCCAACGCTGCTCGTCCCTCTCATCCGACGCTGCCCCCGCCTGCCCCTGCGACGAGACGGTCGGGCGCAGCTGCGGCATCGCCGTCGGCGCTCCCCAGCCGCCGGGCGTCTCATCCGATGGGGCAAGCTGCTGCAAAGATTTCGCAGACCATAACTGCAGGCGCGGCAGAGCGCGCCAGTCCGGGTGCACCGGCACCGGTTCGAATTCCGCGACGGCCTCATGGGTGGCGAGCAGCAAGAGCCCGCTGGCCCCCTGCGCGAAGGCCAGTCGTGCGGCCTCGCGCAAGCGCTCGATGACCGGCTTCTGCGCAGGACCTGCGTCTGAACTCCATTCGAGCGCCAGACCGTCCGCCAACAAAGAACGCCGACCGAGTTCGGGATGACCGAGCGCGGAGACCAAGCAAGCGAAGGGCTCACCCCGCTCGCGCAACCCTTCGGCAGCGGACCGCAGATCGCGCAGCGTGGGAGGCGATCCGGATGTCACGGCGATCCCGAACGATGATGTGCCAAGAGCTTGGCGCGCCAGTCGGCGGCGACCCGCAACGATCGCTCCGTCGGCAAGACCGTGCCATCGGCGCTGCATACCGCGACCGCGAGTCTCAGCGCGCTCACCAGCACGAGCCCCTCGATCGGCGCCGCAGCACCCGGCGTCAGGTCATCGCTGCGCAGTTCACCTGCATCGATCGCAACGCCCGTCTCGCGCAGCGTGGCGAGCGTCACACTCGGCAACACGGCGGGCGAATCGCTGCTCGACCAACGACCCCCACGGCACCAGACCAATGCGCTGGTCGCACCCTCAAGCAAACAGCCATCGCGCACCAACAGCGCTTCCCCGGCGCCCTGCGCCAAGGCCTCGCGACGCGCCACGATCGACCAGTGATAGCTCGTAGATTTTCCCAATGGTCCGAGGCCGGGATGGGGGAGCGAGGCGGTGACTGCGGTCACGCCTGTCTCCAGCGAGGACGGCGATGGGATATGAGGCCCCCATTCGCCGAGCGCCTGCCACCGATCGCCCGCCGCATCGAGCGCCAAGAGCAACCGTAGCCGACCACACGGGAATTCATCGAAGACCGGCATCATCGTCTCGACACAACGCTGCGCGGCGATGGACGCGGACAACGCCGACTCCGGACCCAGCCCAGCGGCGACCGACCGCGTGAGGCGATCGAGGTGCGCTTTGAGCGTCATCGGCCGACCGTCCTGCACCCGCAGGGTCTCGAACCACCCTTCCCCGGCGGTCACCAGCGAGCTGGTGGGGGCGAAAACGGCCTCGCCTGGCGCAAGCCAGCGGTCGTCTAGGCAGTAACGATTAGGGGGTAGGGTCACTGGCGAAGGATGCGCCGAGAAAGGTGGTCGGGACGCCGAGATTTGAACTCGGGACCCCTTGCACCCCATGCAAGTGCGCTACCAGACTGCGCCACGTCCCGTCCGACCGAGTGGGTGAAGTATAACGCGCCCGAGTGGCGGCCGTCGCCCCGCGACGCCGTGGCCACGGCTCAACGCCGCAGCAGCCGCAGGATCTCCTCGAGTTCGAGCCGCACCTGGCGGATGATCTGCTGGCTCTGGGTGCTGTCGCTGCGGGCCTCTTCGCCCGTGAGCTTGTTGCGCGCACCGCCGATCGTGAAGCCCTGTTCGTAGAGCAGCCCCCGGATCTGGCGGATGACGATGACATCCTGGCGTTGGTAGTAACGACGGTTGCCGCGGCGCTTCACGGGCTTGAGCTGCGGGAACTCCTGCTCCCAATAACGCAGCACATGCGGCTTGACGCCGCAGAGCTCGGCGACCTCGCCGATCGTGAAGTAACGCTTGCCGGGGATCGCCGGCAGCTCGTCGTTATTCTTGGCTTCCAGCATACGCTTCGACGCGCGCCTTCAGTTTTTGCCCGGGACGGAACGTGACCACCCGCCGCGCGCTGATGGGGATCTCTTCACCGGTCTTGGGGTTGCGACCCGGGCGCTGGTTCTTGTCGCGCAGGTCGAAATTGCCGAAGCCTGACAGCTTGACCTGAGAACCGGTCGACAGCGCTTCGCGGACCTCCTCGAAGAAAAGGTCCACCAGTTCACGCGCCTCGCGCTTGTTGAGGCCGAGCTGGTTGAACAGCGCCTCTGCCATCTCGGCCTTGGTCAATGCCATCGTTTCGTGTTCTTGTGTCTGTGATGCCGATACTGTCCCGCCGCGATCTGTTCGCGGAAAGACGTCATTCGCGGAAAGACGCTCCCAGCCGGAGGGTCAAAGCCGCGCGGATGGCAGCCATCTCCCCTTCGATGACTTCTTCGGTCAGCGTGCTGTTTTTATCTTGGAAAATCAAGCCTAAAGCGACACTTTTTCGTCCCGTTTCGATACCCATTCCGCGGTAGACATCGAATACGAACACGTGCCGCAAAAGACCGGATGACGATAAGGTTACACCCTCGAGCACGCTACTAAAAGTGGCCTCCTCGGCCAACACCACCGCAAGGTCACGCCGCAGCTGAGGGAACCGGGACACCTCGGCGAAAACCGGGTACTCGACCGTCAAAGCGGCCACATCGAGCTCGAACAACAGCGGGGCCGACGGAAACCCGAGTTCCCGGACCCACCTCGGGTGCAGTTCGCCCGCCCAGCCGACCGGTCGGCCATTGCGGAGGATGCGCGCCGACCGCCCGGGGTGCAGGCAGCCGAGGCTCGCCCGCTCGAACTCGAAGCCGCCGGCCTGCCCCACCAGCCCACCCAGCGCTTCGAGGTCCGCGCGCAGGTCGTAAAAGTCGCTCGGGGCCTCATCCTCACCCCATTGTTCCGGCCGCCGACCGCCGACCGCGACCCCGCCGAGCCGATCGATCTCGGGGGCGCCGACCGGGAAGACCACCCCGTGCTCGAAGAGCCGGATCCGACCCTGCTGACGGCGAAGGTTCTCCTGCGCCGCACGCAGCAGCCCTGGCCAGAGCGACAGACGCATCACCGCGAGATCGCTCGCGATAGGGTTGCTGAGGCGGTGCGACGGGACACCCGGGAACAGTTGCTCTTGGAGCACCGGGTCGACGAACGAGAAATGCACGCCTTCCTGCCAACCTCGGGAGGCGAACAGGTCGAGCAACCGTTGTTCCTCGAGTTGCGAGGTCGGCAACGCGCGGATCGGCTGCACCGCGCGGGCATCGATCACTGGGATCGCCTCGAACCCCACGAGCCGGGCGACCTCCTCGATGAGATCACGCTCGATGGTGATGTCGAAACGGTGCGAGGGAGACTGGAAGGTGAGCGTTTCGCCGACCGCAGCGGCCGGGTGCGCCGTGCCGTCGACCTGCTGGATATCGAGCCGCGACAGCAGCTCGACGACCCGATCGGGCGGCATCTCCAGCCCCAGCACGCGGCCGACCTCGGCAGGTCGCAGCGTGACGCGTGGCGCGCGACGCACCGCCGCAGCGCCGTCTTCGGCGACCACCTCTGTGACCTCGACGGCGCCGACGATTCCGCCCGCCACCTCGAGCATGAGCCGGGTGGCGCGCTCGATCGCCCGGCGACCGAGTTCCGGATCCACGCCGCGCTCGAAGCGCTGGCTGGCATCGGTCGTCAGACCGTAACGACGGCCGCGCCCCGCGATCGCAGCGGGTGCGAACCAAGCGACTTCGAGCATGACGCGCGTCGTCTCGGGCGTGACGCTGGTGCGCACGCCACCCATCACGCCGGCCATCGCGACCGGCCCTGCGGCGTCGGCGATGACGAGCACATCGGGCGCGAGTTCGACCGTACGACCATCGAGCAGGTCGCAGGACTCTCCGCCGCGTGCGAAGCGCACATCGAGCGCCCTGCCCTCGATCTTGTCGAGGTCGTAGGCATGCATCGGCTGGCCGAGTTCGAGGACGATGTAGTTGGTGATGTCGACGATCGGGCTGATGCTGCGCTGCCCGGCACGCCGCAGACGCTCGCGCAGCCAGAGCGGCGATGGCCTGGCGTTATCGATATCGACGAGGACACGGTGGTGGAACCGCGGACAGGCCGTCCCGGCGGAGAGCGAGACCGACGCAGACTTCTGCGCAGGAGAGCCCGCAGAGGCGCCCTCGACGGCCGCAGGGATCGGCTCGCAGTCCGGGCCGCCGAGGGCAGCACCGGTGAGCGCGGCGACCTCGCGCGCGAGGCCTTGGACGGACATCGCATCGCCGCGGTTCGGCGTGATCGCGAACTCGAGCAGCGGATCATCGAGGTCGAGGACCGCACGCAGATCAGCCCCCAAAGCGAGATCCGCCGGAAGCTCGAGGATGCCGTCTGAGACCTCGGCAAGGCCGAGCTCTTTGGCCGAGCAAAGCATGCCGGCGGACTCGACACCGCGCAGTTTCGCGGCCTTGATCTTGAGGTCACCGGGCAACACTGCCCCGACCTGCGCAAGCGCCGTGCGCAGCCCGGCGCGGGCGTTGGCGGCGCCGCAGACGATCTGCAGCTCCGTGCCACCGATCGACACGCGGCAGACCTGCAGCTTGTCGGCCTGCGGATGCCGTTCAGCCGAGAGGATCTCGGCGACCACGACGCCGCTGAAGGCAGGCGCCGCGGACGCGATCGACTCGAGCTCGAAACCTGCGAGGGTCATGCGATCGCCCAGCTCGCGCGGCGCGAGACCAGGGTCGACCCATCCTTTCAGCCAAGACAGCGGCAGCTTCATGCGGCACCGAACTGACGGAGGAATCGCAGGTCGCTTTCATAGAAAAGCCGCAGATCGCTCACGCCGTAGCGCAGCATGGCGAGGCGCTCGATGCCCATGCCGAAGGCGTAGCCCGTCCAGCGCTGCGCATCGACGCCCGCAGCGGCGAATACATTGGGATGGACCATGCCGCACCCGGCGATCTCGAGCCAGCCGGTGTGCTTGCAGACGCGGCAACCCGCACCGTCACAGAACACGCAGGACATGTCGACTTCGGCGGAGGGTTCAGTGAACGGGAAGTACGAGGGCCGCAGCCGCATGCGCAGATCCTTCTCGAAGAATGCGCGCAGGAACCCTTGCAGCACGGCCTTGAGGTTCGCGAAGTTCACACCCTCATCGACGACAAGACCCTCGACCTGGTGGAACATCGGCGAGTGGGTCATGTCGTAGTCCACGCGGTAGACGCGGCCCGGCATGATCATCGCGAGCGGCAGTCGCCCCTTGCGCAGTTCGCGGATCTGCACCGGCGAGGTATGGGTCCGCAGCAACCGCCCGTCCGGGAAATAGAAGGTGTCGTGCATCGCCCTCGCCGGATGGTCGGCGGGGATGTTGAGCGCTTCGAAGTTGTGGAAGTCGTCCTCGATCTCGGGACCGGTCGCGACCTCGAACCCTGAGTCGCGGAAGATGCGCTCGATGCGTAGCCGCGCCCGGGTGACTGGATGGATCCCACCGCGGGCCTCGCCGCGACCGGGCAGCGACACATCGATGCGTCCCGCCGCGAGCTCGGCCTCGACCGCGGCGCCCGCGAGCGCCTCGCGCGTGGACTCCACCGCGGCCTCGAACTGCTGCTTCGCCTCGTTGATGCGCGCACCGACCGCCGGCCGATCGGCGGCCGGCAACGCACCGAGCGCCTTCAGCTGCTCGGTGAACGCGCCTTTTTTACCGAGCCAGCGTACGCGGACCTCGTCGAGGGCGGCGAGCGTGGTGCTCGCCGTGACCTCGTCGAGGGCTTGGCGCAGGAGGGTCGCGAGATCGCCCACGACCCGATCCTCAGACGATGCCGAGCGCTGCCTTGGCCTTGGTGACGAGCGCGCCGAAAGCCTCCGCATCGTGCACAGCGATGTCGGCCAGCATCTTCCGGTCGACCTCGACATTCGCGAGCTTCAGACCGTTCATCAGGCGGCTGTAGGACAGCCCGAAACCCCGCGCTGCGGCGTTGATGCGTTGGATCCAAAGCGCACGGAAATCGCGCTTCTTGAGCCGGCGACCCGTGTAGGCGTATTGGCCGGCCTTGATGACGGCCTGCTTGGCCGCACGGAAGACCTTGCTACGAGCGTTGTAATAGCCCTTGGCCTTACCGAGAACTTTCTTGTGACGGCGACTTGCGGTGACGCCGCGTTTGACTCTTGCCATGTTCGTTTACCTCGGTGAGATCACTTGGCGTGCGGGAGCAGCTGGTCGAGACGACCGACATCGCTCTCATGCACGAGGCTCGAACCGCCCGAGCGCAGTTGGCGCTTGGTCTTACGCGGCTTGTGGCCGAGGTTGTGGCGGCGGCCGGCGGAATAGGACTTGTAGCCCTTCGCCGTCTTGCGAAAACGTTTCGCTGCCGCCCGGTTGGTCTTCAACTTGGGCATCTCACTCTCTCCTTTTTAGCCCCGTTCGCAGGACCCTTGCGGATCCGCTTGCGGGCGGGCGCCAGGTCGGCTCTCGCCGTCCCGACACCACTTGACGCACGTCCGTTATGGACGCGCTATTTCTTTTTCGGTGCGAACACCGTCACCATCTGCCGCCCTTCCATGAGCGGATACTGCTCGACCGTCGCGACCAGGTTCAGGTCTGCCGACACCCGATCGAGCAACCGGCGTCCGATCTCTTGGTGCGCCATCTCCCGACCGCGGAACCGCAAGGTCACTTTGGCCTTGTCCCCTTCGGCGAGGAAACGCATCAGATTACGCATCTTAACCTGATAATCGGCCTCTTCCGTTCCCGGACGGAACTTCACTTCCTTGATCTGTTGCTGCTTCTGCTTCTTCTGCGCGGAGTGGGTCTTCTTCTTCTGTTCGAAGATGTACTTCCCGAAATCCATGATGCGCACGACCGGTGGCTCTGCCATCGGCGACACTTCGACGAGGTCCAGTTCGCTGCTCTGGGCGAGCGAGAGGGCCTCGAAACGCGTCATGATCCCGGCTTGGGAGCCGTCTGCCGCGATCACCCGCACTTGCGGAGCCGTGATGTCGTCATTGCGCCGGATGCGCTTCGATGCAGTCGAGATGCTCTAATCCTCCAAAGTTCGGCGCCCGCGGCTCTCGAGTTCGATGCCCAACCGCTCGGCGAATGCCTGCGGGGACATCTGACCCAGATCCTTGCCGTTGCGGGTTCGCACGGAAAACATGCCCGCTGCCACTTCCTTGTCGCCTGCCACCAATAGGTAGGGCACGCGTTGCAGCGTATGTTCACGGATTTTAAAGCCGATCTTTTCGTTCCGCAAGTCTGTTTCGACCCGAAGCCCCTGATTTCTAAAGAAATCGGCGGATTCAAGGAGATAGGCGTCAGCACGGTCGGTGATGCTGAGCAGGACGAGCTGGGTCGGGGCGAGCCAGCAAGGCAGGCGACCCGCATGGTGTTCGAGGAGGATGCCGAGGAAACGCTCCAAGGACCCGAAGATCGCCCGGTGCAGCATGACCGGGGTCTGCTTTTGGCTGTGTTCGTCGATGTAGTGGGCGCCGAGGCGCCCTGGCAGGTTGAGATCGACCTGCAGTGTCCCGCACTGCCAATCACGGCCGATGGCGTCGCGCAACACGAACTCGAGCTTCGGTCCGTAGAAGGCGCCCTCGCCCGGATTCAGCGAATAGGCGATCCCGGCGGCGTCGGCGGCGGCCTTGAGCGCGGCTTCCGCCTGGTCCCAGATCTCGTCCGATCCGACGCGCTTGGCGGGCCGGTCCGAGAACTTGATGCGCAGGTCGTCGAAACCGAAGTCGCGGTAGATGTCGAGGATGAGCTGCGTCACCGCCACCGACTCCGCAGTGATCATCGCCGGGGTCACGAAGATATGCGCATCGTCCTGGGTGAACGCGCGCACGCGCATGAGACCGTGCAGCGCGCCCGAAGGCTCGTAGCGATGCACCTTGCCGAACTCGGCATAACGGATGGGCAGATCACGGTAGCTGCGCAGGCCTTGGCGGAAGATCTGCACATGGCCGGGGCAGTTCATCGGCTTGATGGCGTAGACACGGTCGTCGGGTGTCTGCGTCGTGAACATGTTCTCGCCGAACTTCTCCCAATGCCCCGAGGCCTCCCAGAGACTGCGGTCCATGAGTTCGGGGCCGTTGACCTCTTGGAAGCCGGCGGCTTTTTGCTTGTCGCGCATGTAGCTGATCAGCGATTGGAAGACGCTCCAGCCCTTGGGATGCCAGAACACCGCGCCCGGGGCTTCTTCCTGCATGTGGAAGAGATCGAGTTCACGGCCGATGCGCCGATGGTCACGCTTCTCGGCTTCCTCGAGGCGCATGAGGTGATCTTTGAGATCTTTCTCGTGGGTCCACGCGGTGCCGTAGATGCGCTGCAGCATCTCGTTGCGCGAATCGCCGCGCCAATAGGCACCGGCGACCTTCATGAGCTTGAAGACCTTGAGTTTGCCCGTCGAGGGGACATGCGGGCCGCGACAGAGATCCACCCAGCCGGCCTGGCCGTAGAGGCTGATGGCCTCGTTCGAGGGGATGCTGGCGATGATCTCGGCCTTGTAGTGCTCGCCCAGCCCCTTGAAGAACGCCACGGCCTCATCGCGCGGCATCTCGCGGCGCTCGACCCGCAGATCAGCCTTGGCGAGTTCGCTCATCTTCGCCTCGATGGCGGCGAGGTCCTCGGGCGTGAACGGGCGCTTGTAGGCGAAGTCGTAATAGAAGCCGTCTTCGATGACCGGACCGATGGTGACCTGCGCCTCGGGGAAGAGCGCCTGCGTCGCCTGCGCGAGCAGATGCGCGGTCGAGTGGCGGATGACCTCGAGCGCATCAGGGTGTTTGTCGGTGACGATCTCGAGCGCCGCGTCGGACGCGATCGCGAACGAGGTGTCGACGAGATGGCCGCCGACCTTGCCGGCGAGCGCGGCTTTGGCAAGCCCGGGCCCGATGTCGGCTGCGACTTCCGCCACGGTGACGGGACGCTCGAAACTGCGCTGGCTGCCATCGGGCAGCGTGATCACCGGCATGGGGGCCGCACTCCGGGAGAGATGGTAGGCGCGAGTGGGATCGAACCACCGACCACCACCATGTCAAGGTGGTGCTCTACCACTGAGCTACGCGCCTGCCGAAAGGCTGCGCACGATACCGCAATGACCCTTCAGCGGCAACCCGCCGCCCCGCCTGCGGGCGTCCACCTCAACCCACCCGGACCCCGGGAAGCCCCAGGGCAGAGCGCTTCAGGCGCTCGATCTCGTCGCGGACCCGCGCGGCCTCTTCGAACTCGAGGTTGCGGGCATGCTTGAACATCTGCGTCTCCAACTGTTTGAGCCGCCGCATCGCCTGCTCGGGCGCAAGCGCCGCCACCTGCGCCCCCTCGACCGTACCCGGGGCACCGCCCCTGCCCGCCCGGCCGGTCTGCCCAGCGCCGCCCTGCGCCTGTCCAGCGCGCCCCGCCGAGCGCCCCCCAGCCCCGGTGCCCCGCCCTGACAGCGCCGCTGCGAAGCCCTCGGCGCGTGCACCCTCCATCACATCCATCACCTGTTTGACGATGCCCCGCGGGGTGATCCCGTGCAGCGCATTGAACTCGAGTTGCAGCTTGCGGCGTCGGGCGGTCTCATCCATCGCGCGTTGCATCGACCCGGTGACGCGGTCCGCGTAGAGGATCGCCCGACCGTTGAGGTTGCGGGCGGCGCGACCGATGGTCTGGATCAGAGAATTCGCCGAGCGCAGGAACCCCTCTTTATCGGCATCGAGGATGGCGACCAAGGCCACTTCCGGCATATCGAGCCCCTCGCGCAGCAGGTTGATCCCCACCAGCACATCGAACACGCCGAGCCTGAGATCGCGGATGATCTCGCTGCGCTCGACGGTCTCGATGTCCGAGTGCAGGTACCGGACCTTCACGCCATGCTCGCCGAGGTATCCGGTGAGATCCTCGGACATCCGCTTGGTCAGCGTGGTGACGAGCACGCGCTCCCCAAGCTCCACACAACGCGTGATCTCGGAGAGCAGATCATCGACCTGGGTGCGCACCGGTCGGATCTCGACCTCCGGATCGACCAGCCCCGTGGGCCGCACGACCTGCTCGACCACCTGCGAGGCATGCAGCCCTTCATAGTTCCCGGGCGTCGCCGACACAAAGATCATCTGCGGCGCCATGCGCTCCCATTCCTCGAAGCGCAGCGGTCGGTTGTCGAGCGCCGAGGGCAGCCGGAACCCGTACTCGACCAGCGTCTCTTTGCGCGAGCGGTCGCCTTTGTACATGGCGCCGAGCTGCGGCAGCGTCTGATGGCTCTCGTCGACCACCAATAGCGCGCCCTCGGGCAGGTAGTCATAGAGGCACGGCGGCGGCTCGCCGGGTTCGCGCCCTGAGAGGTAACGCGAGTAGTTCTCGATGCCCGCGCAGTAGCCGACCTCTTTCATCATCTCCATGTCGAACATCGTGCGCTGCTCGAGGCGTTGCGCCTCGACGAGCTTGTCCGCGGCGCGCAGTTCGGCGAGCCGGCCACGCAGCTCCTCGCGGATCAGGTCGATGGCGCCGATCAGTCGATCCTTCGGCGTGACGAAGTGCGTACCTGGATAGACCGTGCAGCGCGGGACCTTGCGCGAGACCGTGCCCGTGAGCGGATCGAACATCGACAGGGATTCGATCGTCTCGTCGAAGAGCTCCACGCGCAGCGCCTCACGATCCGATTCAGCCGGGAAGATGTCGATGACATCGCCGCGCACCCGGAAGGTGCCTTGCGAGAAATCCACCTCGTTGCGCGTGTATTGCATGTCGGCGAGACGCCGCAGGAGCTGCCGCTGATCGAGGATCTCGCCGCGCACGAGGTGCAGCACCATGGCGAGATAGGCCTGCGGGTCACCGAGGCCATAGATCGACGACACCGTCGCGACGATGATCGTGTCTTTACGCTCGAGCAGCGCCTTCGTGGCCGACAAACGCATCTGCTCGATGTGTTCGTTGATCGAGGCGTCCTTTTCGATGTAGGTGTCGCTCGAGGGGACGTAGGCCTCAGGCTGGTAATAGTCGTAGTACGAGACGAAGTACTCGACCGCGTTGTGCGGGAAGAACTCGCGGAGTTCCCCGTAGAGCTGGGCGGCCAGCGTCTTGTTGTGGGCGAGGACCAGTGTCGGACGCTGTACCGCCGAGATCACATTGGCGATGGTGAAGGTCTTGCCGCTACCCGTGACCCCGAGCAGCGTCTGGTGGGCAAGCCCTGTCCGCAGACCCTCTTCCAAGGCTTTGATGGCGGCCGGTTGGTCGCCGGCGGGCGCGTAGTCGGAGACGAGGCGGAAAGCGTCCATGTCAGCCGGGGACTATAGCCCCGAAAGCCCCCCTGCTGCTTGACGCGCCATCTCGGTTTCCCGACAATGCGCGGCCTTTCGGCAAGGTCTTCCGAACAGGCTTTCCTGTTCCCCGGTAGCTCAGTCGGTAGAGCGTCGGACTGTTAATCCGCAGGTCGTTGGTTCGAGTCCAACCCGGGGAGCCACCTTCACCCTTCGTAGGGCGACTTCCGTCGGTCGAGGTCGAAGAGCAGCTTGCTCACGAGATGGGTGTCGAAGTACGGCCGGATCGACACCAGCTTGCCGTCGATCGCCGTGAATCGCACCAGATAGTTGTTGGCGTAGATCTCGCCGCTGCGTGTCTTGCCTTGGGCGCGGTACTCGATCGCCGCCTCGTCGCCCTCGCCGATGATGTTGTCCACATCGACGGTGTACCCTGAGTCGGGATCGAAGCCGCCGATCAGCGCCGACATGAGGAATTCTACGGCCTCGCGCACCGGCACGACGCGCGGCTCGTGCAGCGTTTTCTGGAAGGTCCAGCGCGCGTCCGGAGCGCAGAGCGGGTAGCCCTCCTCCTCCAGTTTGCCGTTCCAGAACGACTGCAGAAACCGCAGACCCAGTGACTTGGCGTCGGCGCCCTCGACGACGGACACGCTCAGGTCTCCTCGAGCACGTGCACCGTGAACTTACCGGCGCCGATGCGCAGCGGGATGGCGGTGCCCTGATAGCGCTCGGCGAACCAGAAGTCCTCGGCTGACGCCCGCGTCGGCCAGCGGGAGATCGCGAAGATCTGCTCCTTCCACTCGCCCGAGAGCGGCACGACCTCTCCGGCAGCGAGCGCGAAGGCCTCATAGTAGCTGCCCCGCTCTTTCATCATCGGCAGGATGATGTCGCGGTACTTGTCCATCTGCGCGGGGTTGGTACCCGTTCCCTGGATCACCATCAGCGCGTTGCGCAGGCCCTTCGGCGGACGCGGCACGCTGGCGATGGTGGGGATATCCATCATGGTCGGCAGGCCTTCTACGGGTAAGCCGTTGACCTGCAGTACCGTCGGGATGCTGTGGGCGGGCATGTTCGCCTTCAGGTGCGGCAACAGCGCCTGACGGACGAGCGGCGCGATCTTGGAAGGGTCCGACATGCTGGCGATCAGCATGCTGGCGCCCACGGTGCCCGGCTCGAAACAGGCCACCCGACCGGCGGGCGCCCAGGCATGCACCCGGGCGCCGCCTTCGCTGAGCAGCTTCGCCGCCGCCTCGAGCACACCGACCTGTCCCGGGTGCTCACCCGCAAGCTCCACCACGATGAACCCGGGGTTCTGCGGATCGGCCATGGCTTAGATGCTCCCTTCCAGATCGAGCAGCAGGCTCGATCGTTAAGACTCAGAAGCCGACGCGGACCGACACGCCATAGGTGCGCGGCGCGCCCATCACCGCCTGCGGCACGAGGCCCGGCGACGGCGCGATGCCCGACTCCAGCACCGTGCTGTAGTAGTCCTCGTCCGTCACGTTGTCGACGTACGCGCTCAAGCCCCACTTGTCGTCTGCCGAACGCCAGCCGGCGCGCAGGCCGAGCAGGCTGTAGGCCGGCTGTGAGACGGCCTCGCGGTTGAACTGCGTGAAGTACTGCTTGTCTTTGTAGGAGTAGTCGCCGCGCAACGAGATCTCGCCGCCCGCCATCGATCCCGTCCACTGCAGGCCGA
>CALGVD010000023.1 GCA_937920275.1 uncultured Pseudomonadota bacterium | reverse complement strand
TGCACCTGTCATCGATCCCGCCTATCCCTCAGGAGTCCGACGATGAACACCGCCGAGCAGCGCGCCGTCCTCAACATCATGGTCCATGCGGCCCTGGCCGACGGCCGCAAGTCCGATGTCGAACGCACGGCGGTGCGCGATGCCGCCGAGTCGCTGGCGGGCGAGGGTGGTGCGGCGTTGGCGGGCGTCTATCAGGACGTGCTGCTCAAGCGGGTGACCGTCGTCGATGCGGCGGCGGCGTTGCCGTCGATCGAGCACCGACAACTCGCCTATGAGATGGCCGTGTGCGTCTGCGATGCCGACGGGGTGCAGGATGCACCGGAGCAAGCCTTCCTCGCCGAGCTGCGACGCACGCTGGGGCTGGAGGGGGACGCCACGGCCGCCGCCGCCGCGGCGCAAGCCGATGCGATCGCCGAGGCGGCCTACATCCCTGCGCCGCGGCCGGCTGCTGCCGGCGCGGCCACGGTCGCCACGGCGGCTGCGGCGACGGCGGCCAAGGCTGCTCCGGCCGCTGGCTCCGGCGTCCGCGTCCCGAGCCGCGTGCCCGAGGCCGATCTCGACAAGTCCATCCTCAACTATTCCATCCTCAACGGCGCGCTCGAGCTGCTGCCGCAGTCCTGGGCATCGATGGCGATCATCCCGCTGCAGGTGCGCATGGTGTACAAGATCGGCCAGGCCCATGGCGTGGAGCTCGACCAAGGTCACGTCAAAGAATTCATCGCGACGGTCGGCGTCGGCCTCACTTCGCAGTATGTCGAGCAGATCGGACGCAAGCTCATCGGCGGCCTGCTCGGCAAGGTGGCAGGCCGGGCGATCGGCGGCCTTGGCCGCGCCGCGACCGGTGCCGCGTTCTCCTTCGCCACCACCTACGCGCTCGGGCAACTCGCCAAGCGCTACTACGCGGGCGGACGGGTGATGTCGACGGATCTGCTGCGCAGCACCTTCCAGGAGTTTCTGGCGTCGGCCAAGAGCAAAGAACAGCAGTATCTGCCTGCGATCCGCGAGCGCTCAACCACGCTCACGCCGACCGAGGTGATCGATCTCGTCCGACGCTAGTTCGCGCCCATCGCCTCGACGCGGAACTGCACCGCGACGCTGCCCGCTTTCTCGAACTGCAGCGTCACCGGCACCGTCTGCCCCGCGACCAGCGGGGCCTTCAGCTGCATGAACATCAGGTGCAGCGAGCGCGGCTTGAGTTCTACGCGGCCGCCTGCCGGCACGGCGAGACCGGCCGTCAGTTGACGCATGCGCATCACGCCCTCTTCCATCTTCATGTCGTGGATCTGGACCTCGGCGGCGACGGGGCTGCTGGCCGACACCAAGCGATCGTCCGCCTTGCCCGCGTTGACGATCGTCATGAAACCGCCGCCGACGGTCTGCGCGGCCGCTGTCGCACGCGTCCAGGCGTTCTCGATGCCGATCGGGCCGGCGGCGTGGGCCTGACCGGTGATCAGCGCGCCGAACGCCAGCGCGATGGTGATGAAGGTGGTGCGGGGGCGCACGCGCGCGGTGGATGTGTTCATGGCATCCATTCTATCGCCGAACCCTCGTTTCGGCAGGGGTGATGTGCCGCTTCGGGTGTCGTGCGCTCAAGGCTTGAGCAAGGCCCGCGCCGACACCCCGACCGTCACCTCGGTCTCGCCAGCCTCGGCGACCGGTGGCGCCACAGCGTTATCGGATGCCATCGCCATGTCCATGCGCGCGGCGCGATACATCGGCATCGGCTGCGGGACGCCCTCGAGGTTGATGTCCGTGAGTTCATAGCCCGACTTGCCGAGCGTGCGCGCGACGAGCGCGGCTTTGGCCCGCAGCTTGCCGAGTGCCTTGACCATCAACTCATCGCGTACCGACTCGGCACGCTCCGGCGAGAGCGACCAGTTCATCCCGCTCATCACGAAGCCGAGGCCTTGCAGGCGCCCCGCAAGATCGAGCAGCGCCGCCGAATCCTTGGACTCGAGCTGCAGGGACTGCTGCCCCTGCCAGAGGCGGACATTGCGTTCGAGCCGCTGCTCGTACACCTGGTAGCTGCCGGTCGTGGTCTTCACGGCGGCCACGGCCTTGGTGAGGGCGAGCGCCGCTGTCATCGCCTTGTTGATGTCGTCCTGCACTTTGCGCGGGTCGGCGCTGCGCGACTCCACGCGCAGCGAGGCGCCGAGCAGGTCCTGCGGCAGGGTCATCCGTTCACTTGCCGACAGGTTGAGCAGCGTGTGCCCGGTCGGCGGCAGGCGTAGTCCATCGTCATCGGCCGCTGCGGGTGCCGGGGGTCCGATCAAGAGGACGGCGGCGAGGAGGGCGGCGAGGCTGGGGCGAAGGCAGGAAAGGGGGCTGCGCATGGTGGGGCTCCTTGGGGGCTGTTCTTTGTTCCCGATCTCGAGCGGGGTCGATGGGCGGACGGTAGCACGGCCGGACGGGCTGGCGTCGCCCCGTGCGCTGGACTACCCTTGGGTCATGTCCGAGCAGGTCCGAAGTCTCAGTATCCGCGTGGTGCGTTTCAGCGAGAACGCGATCCTCTTGGTGATCGGGTTCGCCACGCTGTACGCGGCGGGGCTCGAGGTCATGCGCCTCATCCAGACCGCCAAGGTCGAACTCGGCGACCTGTTCCTGCTGTTCATCTATGCCGAGGTCATCGGCATGGTCGGCGCGTTCTACAAGAGCCACCGTATCCCGGTGACGCTGCCGATCATCATCGCCATGACGGCGCTCTGCCGCATGATCATCCTGCAGAGCAAAGATATCGATCCGGTCAACATCCTGTTCGAGGCGGGCGGCATCCTCATCCTCGCCATCGCCGCGCTCGTGATGAGCATGAAGGACAAGATGAGCCTCGAGAAGCTGCGGCTACGACAGGACGCCGAAGACCGCGAGACCTGACGCGCGCCCTGACATGGGCCCTGACATGGGCCCTGACATGGGCCCGGACATGGGCGACCTCGGTGTGCGGGGTCAGCGTCGCTGCGCGCTGACCACCGGCGCGGGTGCGGCGTCCTTCGCCACGACGCCCCCTTTCACCACCACGTCCACGCGCTCGAGCATCGTGATGTCGGTGAGCGGATCGCCGCGCACCGCGATGAGATCGCCGTAGCGTCCCGGCGCGAGCGCGCCGACGCGATCGCTCCAACCCATGTGATGCGCGGCCACGCCGGTGGCGGCGCGGATGGCCTGCATCGGCGTCATGCCGCGCTCCACCATGATGCGGAACTGGCGGGCGTTCAGGCCGTGCGGGAACACACCCGCGTCGCTCGCGAAGACGATCGGTACGCCGAGCTCCACGGCACGCGTGAAGGCCTTGCGTTGCAGCTCGGTGGTGTCGAGGTTCTTCTGCAGGAATTCCGCGGGCCAACCCTGGCGGCGGCCCTCGGTGTCGATGTAATCACCGTTGTAGACATCCATGGCGAGCGCGACGCCGCGCTCGCGAGCGAGCAGCAGACCCTCCTCGTCGATGATGGAGGCATGCTCGATGGTGTCGGCCCCTGCGAGGATGGCTTCTTTGACCGAGCGCGCGCCGTGCGCGTGCGCCGCGAGCCGCTTACCGCGGGCCTTGGCTTCGCGGGCGACCGCTTCGATCTCGGCAGATGTCATCTCCGGCGAACCCGGGACGCCGCCGGGTGAGAGCACCGCGCCTGAGGCGATGATCTTCAGGACATCGGCGCCGTCGTCGAGGAAAGCGCGGGCCTTGGCGGCGAACTCGTCGGGCCCCTTCGCGACACCGCGCCGCAGCCGTGCGAGCGGCGTACGGGCCTCTGCACGCGGGAACCCAGGCAGCAGCATGTCACCGCCGCCGCCTGAGATGGTGAGGTAGCCGATGGACACTTGCATGCGCGGACCCGGCGTGCGGCCGGCATCGATCTCGTCGCGCAGTTCTCGGTCGAGACCGCCGACATAGCCGCCCACATCGCGCACGGTCGTGAAGCCCGCCTGCAGTGTGGCGGCGGCGTTGGTCCGCGCGAACGCCATATGCTCATCGGGGCTGCGCCGCGGATAGATGCGGAAATCTGCGGTGTTCTCCGGCAGGTCAGTGATGTGCGTGTGCAGGTCGAGGAGCCCCGGCAGGCAGGTGTACGCCGACAGATCCAGATGCCGCGCCCCGGGCGGGGGTGCACCCCCGGCGGGGTCCGTGGCCGGTGCGGACGCCGTCGCGGAGGGGGGCAACGGCTCGACGGACACGATGCGCCCAGCCTCGATGCGCACCCGCTGGCGTTCGCGCACGCTATCGGTGAGGCCATCGACCAACTTGCCGCAGTCGACCACCAACGGTCCGCCGGTGATCTTCGGCAGGGCGGGCCCGGCGAGCGTGTGCACGATGTGATGCCAGTGATCGAGCCCATCGTAGAACGACTGCACCGGGATGCGTTCGTCCAGACCGTGTGCGAATTGGTCCTCAGCGCGGATGAAGATCTCGCTGATCCCGTAGGTCGGGATGCCGCCGGCGCGGAAGAACAGGCCGTCGGTAGCGCCCGATTCCTGGATCGGGATGATCGGGATGCCGGGATGGCGTGCGTGCACGGCGGCGCTCACCGCCTGCAGGACATCGTCGCGTAACGGCGAGGCATCGCTATAACGCGGCTCGTCCATCACCTCGACCTCGATCTTCTCACCGACCACCTGCTGCAGCGTCTCGCGCACCGCCTGCGGCGTCACACCCGGAAAGATGCGGCAGTTGACCGTGGCCGTGGCCTGCTGTGGCAGCGCGTTCTCGGCATGGCCTGCGCGCAGTTGGGTCGCGACGCAGGTGGTGCGGGTGGCACCGACATAGGCGGGATGCTTCCAGAGTTCATCGGCGGCCGCGGCATCGCGCGGATCGGCTGCGAAGGCGCGCATCGCCGCGCCGAGCGGTCCTGCGGTCGTGACGCCCATCGCCTTGAAGTAGCCGATCGTGGTCTCCGACCACTCCACCGGGAAGCGGTGCGCCTGCACGGCCTTGAGCGCATCGGCGAGCTCGTAGATCGCGTTGTCGGCGCGTGGCTGCGAGCTGTGGCCACCCGCGTTGAAGGCGCTGAGCTTGTAGCTGGCGTAGGTCTTCTCCGCGGTCTGGATGTTGTACGACAGCGCCTTGCCGTCCTTGTCGAGCGTGCCGCCGCCCGCGTCGGTGTTGAGCGCGTACTCCGCGTCCACCCAGTCACGCCGCTCGTCGATGAGTTTGCGGGCGGTGGCGCCGGTCGTCTCTTCATCGCCGGTCAGCACCATCACGAGATCGCGCGTCGGTACGAAGCCTTCCTGCTTCAGGCGTGCGAACAGCGCCACCAGCGTGGCGACGCCGTTCTTCACATCGAGCGTGCCGCGGCCGTAGAAGAAGCCGTTCGCCTCCTCGAGCTTGAACGGATCGCGCTTCCAGTGTTCTTTGAGCGCTGGGACCACATCGAGATGCGAGAGCAAGAGGATCGGCTTGCGCGCGGGCGTGCCGGCGGGCGGCTGGCCGCGGTAGCGCACGACCAGATAGGCCGTCTCGTCCAGGCGGCCGAGCAGCATGTCCTGCTCGGCGAAGCCAGCCGTACGGAGCTCGCCCGCGAGGTAGTCGACCAGTTGCGGCGTCTCGTAGCCGGGCGCGATGCTCTTGAAGGCGATGACGCGCTCGAAGATCTCGCGCGCCTTGGCCTGCAGCGGCGTCAGCGTGGACGAGGCTGTAGGCGTAGCCGGGGGCTCGGCAGCGCCTCCCGTGATCGACGCCAGCAGCGCCAGCAGCGCGGCGGCGGCCTTACATCCGGTGGAGCGCACAGAGCTTGTTGCCGTCAGGGTCCCGGAGGTAGGCGAGATAGAGCTTCATGCCCTTGCCCTCGCGGATGCCCGGCGGATCCTCGACGGCGGTGCCGCCCGCGGCGAGGCCCGCCGCATGCCAGGCCTGTGCTTGCTCGGGGGAGCTCGCCGCGAAGCCGAGCGTTGCGCCGTTGGCGGCAGTGGCCGGCTGACCGTCGATCGGCAGCGAGATCGAGAGCACGCCGGTCGGCGAGCGGTAGAAGATGCGGTGCCCGTCGACCATGGCGGGTTTGACGCCGAGCGTACCGAGCAGCGCGTCGTAGAAGCGCTTGGCGCGCTCGAGATCGTTGGTGCCGATCATGACATGCGAGAACATCGGGTATGGCCTCCTGCGGTCCTAAGGAGACCGAGTACAACCACATGTCCGCCTGCGGTCAAGTGGTAGGGTCCCTGCGGCGGGCGCTTGCGCCTCAGGGTATCCTCTGCGGGCTGTCCGCTGCCGGAGACCGGAATGTCCTATCCACACCTGTTCTCGCCCATCACCCTCGCCGGCGTGACGCTGCCCAACCGGGTGCTGATGGGCTCCATGCACACCGGGCTCGAGGACAAGGTCGCGCACTTCCCGCGTCTTGCGGCCTATTTCGCCGAGCGTGCGCGGGGCGGTGTGGGGCTCATGGTCACGGGCGGGTTCGCGCCGAACATCGAGGGCTGGCTCTCGCCCTTCGGGTCGCGCCTCGCCACGCATCGCGCGGCGCGCGATCACCGCGTGATCACCGAGGCCGTGCACCGCGAAGGCGGCCGCATCGCGCTGCAGATCCTCCACAGCGGGCGCTACGGCTACCAGCCGCTGCTGGTGGCGCCCTCGCGTATCCGCTCGCCCATCACGCCCTTCACGCCCCGCGCCTTGAGTGCCGCGGGTGTCGAGCGCCAGATCCGCGCCTTCGTGCGCTGCGCGACGCTCGCGCGCGAGGCGGGGTACGACGGCGTCGAGGTGATGGGTTCCGAGGGGTACTTCATCAACCAGTTCCTGGTGACGCACACCAACAAGCGCGACGATCGTTGGGGCGGCTCCTACGAGCAGCGTATGCAGCTGCCGGTGGAGATCGTCTCGCGGGTGCGCGAGGCGGTCGGCAAAGATTTCATCCTCATCTACCGCATCTCGCTCATCGACCTCGTGCCCGAGGGGCAGGACTGGACCGAGGTCGCGCAGCTCGCCCGCGCCATCGAGGCGGCAGGCGCGTCGATGCTCAACTCGGGCATCGGTTGGCACGAAGCGCGGATCCCCACCATCGCGACCTCGGTGCCGCGCGCCGCCTTCACCTGGCTCGCACGCAAGCTCAAGGGCGAGGTGTCGATACCGGTCTGTGCCAGCAACCGCATCAACACGCCCGAGATCGCCGAAGCGGTGCTCGCGTCAGGCGAGGCCGATTTCGTGTCCATGGCTCGGCCGTTGCTCGCGGACCCGGACTTCGTGCGCAAGGCCGCTGCCGGTCGTGCAGCGAGCATCAACACCTGCATCGCCTGCAATCAGGCCTGCCTCGACCACACTTTCGCCAACGAGCTGGCATCCTGCCTCGTCAACCCGCGGGCCTGTCACGAGACCGAACTCGTGCTCCGTCCTGCGCCGGTGTCGCGCCGCATCGCCGTGGTCGGTGCCGGCCCCGCAGGGCTCGCCGCCGCCACCACGCTCGCCGAGCGCGGCCATGCGGTCACGCTGTTCGAGTCCGCGTCGGCGATCGGCGGCCAGTTCAACCTCGCCAAGATCATCCCCGGCAAGGAAGAGTTCGAGGAGACGCTGCGCTATTTCGGCGAACGCTTGCGCGAGACCGGCGTGACGCTGCGGCTCGGCACACGCGCGACGGCCGACATACTGGCCGCGGGTTCTTTCGATGAAGTGCTGCTCGCGACCGGTGTGGTGCCACGCGATCCGCAGATCCCAGGGCAGGACCATCCAAGCGTGGTCAGCTATCTCGAAGTGCTCAACGGTTCACGGACCGTTGGCCGCCGCGTCGCGATCATCGGCGCGGGTGGCATCGGCTTCGATGTCGCCGAGTTCCTCGCGCACGGTGGCCCTTCGACCGCGCTCGATCGAGAGGCGTGGCGACGCGAGTGGGGCGTCGGCGATCCGTCGGACGCGCGCGGCGGCGTGGCCGGCGTGCGTGCGCAGCCTGCACCGCCCGCGCGCGAGATCACGCTGCTGCAGCGCAAAACCGGAAAACCCGGTGCCGGGCTCGGCAAGACCACCGGCTGGATCCACCGCACGGCGCTCAAGATGAAGCGCGTGCAGATGTTGGGCGGTGTGCGCTACGACCGGATCGATGATGCCGGGCTGCATATCACGATCGCAGACCAACCGCAGACGCTCGCGGTGGACACCGTGGTGCTCTGCACCGGTCAGGAGCCGCGTCGCGATCTGCTCGCGCCCCTGCAGGCCGCAGGCCTCAAGGCGCAATTGATCGGCGGCGCTGATGTCGCCGCCGAGCTCGATGCCAAGCGCGCCATCCGGCAGGCCACGCTGCTCGCGCTCTCGCTTTAAGGGGGAACGGCTACGGTGAGCGCGGCTGGACGATCGCGTGGCTCACGATCGTCGCCAGCAGGGCGATGCCGAAGGCTGCCGGTACCGTCAGATGCAGAAGCGCGAGCGAGAGCACGCCGCAGAACACCGCCACGGACCACATGCCGCGGTTCATGCCCCGCAGGAACGAGACCGCAGCAGGGGCGCCTTGCCGCGCGAGGTTGAATCCGGCGGCGGTCGCGCCGACCACCGGGAACAACGCCGCATAGCCGCTCGTCTCGGGTCCGAACCGCGCGCCGAGATGGCTGGTGATGAGGGCCAACGCCGCGCCGGCGAGCATGCGGGAGGGCAGTTCCCAGCGCGAGGGTGGTGAGGGCGCGGGACCGGTCGCGGCGGTCGCAGCGGGCGTCGCGAGTTCGGCGCCCATCGCGAGGGGCGCCAAGGCGAGTGCGACCACGGCGGCGAGGGTCGCGATGGGCAGCGTCGCGGGCAACCACGAGAGCGCCGCGACCAACGCCACCCAGGCGATGAGAGCGACGCCGAGGGATGACGCCCATCGCAGGCGCGGCGCAAGACGGGCCAACACCACGAAGAACGCCATGGTCGCGGCGATCGCCGCCATCGCCCGCTCCGCAGCCAGCGCAGCGAAGGGGGCGCCTTGCTCGATCGCGAGGATCAGCAGGATCGGTGCGGCGACGATCGGGAAGCTGCCAAGCCAACCGGCGGTGCGTTGCCCCCAGCGCCGGCCGGCCAGCGTGACCGCGGCGAGCAAGGTCGGCACCAGCAACAGCTTGAGCGCGAGCATCAGCCCTGCGGAGGCCACGCGCCCTCGAGCTTGAGCAAAGCCGCCTTGCGGTCGACGCCGCCCGCGTAGCCGTTGAGGCGGCCATCGGCGCCGATGGCGCGATGGCAGGGGACGATGATGGAGATCGGGTTGCGCGCGTTGGCCGCGCCCACGGCACGCGCAGCGCCGGGTTGGCCGAGCAGTGCTGCCATGGCGCCGTAGCTGCGGGTGCTGCCGTACGGGATGTCTTGCAGCGTCTGCCAGACCTGCGACTGGAACGGTGTCCCGGTCGGTCGCAGCGGCAGATCGAAAGTACGGCGCCGTTGTTCAAAGTATTCTTCGAGCTGACGGCGGGTGTCCTGCAGGACGGCATGACGGGGCGAGGCGGACCAGTCGTCCCCCGGTCGCGGGGCATGGGCGGCATCCACGAAATAAAGACCGACCAGCGCATCGGCAGCGGCGAGGGCAAGCAGCGCACCCACCGGACTGTCGATCAGCGTGTAGTCCATCAGGTCACCTCGTTGCGGACCGGATCTGCAGCTCACGACGATGATAGTCGATGACGAGCGTATCGAGGACGCCGAGCACATCCATGCCGATCATCAAAGCGGGTTCGTCGCTCAAGCGCCAACGCTCGAAGATCGGCAGGTCGACGAAATTGATGCGCGCGTTGCGCACCGAGATGTTGCCGAGCAGGATCCGCGGCGAGGCGACGCTGCGGCCGGCCTGCACATCGCCGGTGACGCCGATCACGTCTTCATCGCGGCCTGCCATCTCCCGCCGCTTGGCGATCAGCGCGGCGCGCAGCGCTGGCGTGCCTATCGTCTGCTGCGAGCCGGTGTCGATGACCGCCTTGACGCGTACCCCGCCGACGCTCGCTTCCACCCACGGCACGTATCGATCGAGCAGTTTGATCGGTAGCACGGTGAAGCCGGGCGGTGCGGTGCGTCCCTTGGAGCGGGTGATCTCGATGCGGTCCCTTTTGAAGTCGGCGAGGATGCGCCGATCATCGAGCGCGGTCGTCGCCAGCACCCCTTCGGCGCCGCCGAACGCGTCCTCGACCACGACCAAGGTCTGCCGCGTCGCCAGCAGGTCGCCGACCTCGACGGTGCGGGCTTTGACGATCGGTGCGCGCGCTGAGCCGGTGGTGCCGCGCAGCATCACGGTGCGCTTCGGATCGATCTCGAGCCCGAGTCGCGCCACGGCGGCTTGGGTGAGTGCTGAACGGGTCGCGCCGGTGTCGAGCACCAGCCGTAGCGGGCCCTTGCCATCGATGAACACCGGCACCCAGATGCGCCCGATCCGATCGCGCAGGGTCGGAGAGACATATCGAGGCTCGGGCGCCGAGACCTGCACCTCTTCGAGGCGCGGGGTGGGCGGTGCCTCAGGTGGAACGTTGGACAGGCTTTGCGCGGCTGCTCCACCCGATATGATGACGGCCAGAACGACGACCGGCAGTGTGTGCGACGAGCGTCCTGCTCGCGCCCGCCACGCTTGGCAGGAGTTGGATGATGAGACGGGTGCTTCGGCGTGTCGTGACATGGGGCGGTGTGGTCTTGCTGGTGTCGTCGCTGGTGGCGGTGGTATGGCTGCGACCGTTCCGCATCGCCGCGTTCGATCCCGTCGCATCGAGGACGCTCGGTGAACGCTACGATGTGCGCATCTTGCGCGATAGCCATGGCGTGCCCCACATCTATGGCCGCAGCGACGCCGATGTCGCCTTCGGTCTGGCCTATGCGCATTCCGAAGACGATTTTCGCACGATACAGCAGTCGCTGATGACCAGTCGCGGTCGGCTTGCGCTGGTCGAGGGTCAGTCGCCGCGCGTGTTGAACGCCGCTGCGCGTGCGATCGGACTGGCGCCGCCGTTCGCGGTGGCGGGTGCCGATCCGGCGATCACCGACTACTTGGTCGGATTGCTGCGGGTGCGAGAGCGCGTCGCCGAGGGCGTCCCGCGGGCGCGTGCGGAGGGCCGTCTCTCACCCGAGCTGTGGGCGGTGCTGCAAGGCTACGCCGACGGGATCAACCTCTATGCCGCCCTGCATCCCGAGCAGGTCGTACCGGGCTTCCAGACGCTCCGGGCCGATGACATCGCCGCCGGATTCGTGTTCTTCACGCCGCTCTTCTTCGGTCTCGAGCGGGAGATCCGCACGCTGTTCGCACCCACCGCCGGCCCGCAGATCCCCGAGGGTGGCGGCTCCAATGCGATGGCCGTCGCGCCCACGCGCACGCCGGACGGAGCGACGCGCCTGCTCATCAACTCGCACCAACCCTACGAAGGCCCGTTGGCCTGGTACGAGGTGCGGCTGCGGTCCGAGTCGGGTTGGGACATGGCGGGCGGCGTGTTCCCCGGCTCGCCCTTCATCCTGCATGGTTTCGGCCCCACGCTCGGTTGGGCGAACACGGTCAACCAGCCCGATCTGATCGACACCTACCGGCTGGTGTTGGATCCCGAGGATCCCGACCGCTACCGCTTCGATGGGGTCTGGCGGCGTCTCGAGAAGCGGCAGGCCGAGATCCAGCTGCGGCTGTTCGGTCGCTGGGCGGTGCGGGTGCAGCGCGAGGTGCTGTGGTCGGTGCATGGGCCGGTGATCCGCCGGCCGGAGGGCGCGTACGCACTGCGCTGGTCGACGATGGATCGTGTCGATCAGGTGCGGGGCTACTACGCGCTCAACCGTGCACGCGATTGGCAGCAGTTCGAAGCGGCGCTGCGGCTGCAGGCGATCCCCAGCCAGAACTTCATCTACGCCGATGCCACGGGTCGCATCGCCTACCTCTACAACGCGGTGGTCCCGCGTCGGGACCCGTCCTACGACTGGCGAGGTGTGTTGCCCGGCGACACTTCACGCACGCTATGGCAAAGCTACGAGCCTTTCGAGCGCATCCCGAGGGTGATCGCGCCCGCTTCGGGCTATGTCTACAACGCCAACCATACGCCGCTCACCGCCAGCGCCCCCGCCGACAACCCGATCGCCGCCGATTATCCGGCGACCTTCGGCATCGAGACCCGCCGCACCAACCGCGGCCTGCGGTTCGCGGAATTGTTGGCCGCCGACGAATCGATCAGCGCGGCGGACTTCGAGGCCATCAAGTACGACAAGCGTTACTCGACCCGTTCGCAGATGGCCGTCTTGGTGGCGCAGATCCTCGCGCGTGATTTCTCCGGCGAAGCCGATGCTGCATCCTTGCAGCAGGCCCAAGCCTTGCTGCGCGGCTATGACCTCAGCGTCGATGCGGACAACCGCGCCGCAGCGCTTGCCGTGCTGACGGGCCTACCGGTGGTGGGTCCCACGCTCTTCGGCGCCCCACCGGGCGATCTGCTCGGATCGTTGCGCAGTGCCATCGCATTGTTGCAGTCGCGCTACGGCAGGCTCGATCCGCGTTGGGGCGAAGTCAGCCGGTTCAGGCGTGGCGGCATCGATGCGCCGACCGATGGCGGTCCCGATGTGCTGCGCGCTTTTGAATCGGGGTTCGCGCCCGACTCCGAGGGGAAGTTCATCGCTGACAAGGGCGACACCCTGTATTACTTCGTCGAATGGGATCGGCAGGGCCGGGTGAGCGGGCGCAGCGTCCATCAGTTCGGGTCGGCCACCCTCGACCGCAGTTCGCCGTACTATGCCGACCAGGCGCCGCTCTTTTTAGCGGAGCGGACCAAGCCGGTGCTGCTGGATGAGGCTGAGGCGCGCCGCGTGATGCGCCGGGAGTACCGCCCCGGCCGGCCAGGATTGACAATCGCGGCGCCGACGGCCACGGTGTTGCCATGATCGAGACCCGCACCCCCAAAGATGTCGCGCCGCGGCCCCGCGACCTGCATTTCGACCTCGAGGCCCATCGCGGCACGCACTGGATGAACGGCGACCCGGTCGCCACGGCGGTGTTCAACGCGCTCTCGCTGACCTTCCCGGACGGCGAGAAGATGTTCATGGATTCGGTGCGGCACTACCGCTCCCGGCTCACCGGTCGGCTGGCCGACGACGTGCGCGGCTTCCTGACGCAGGAGGCGATCCATGCCCGCGAGCATCACGCCCTGAACTCGCTGATCGACCGCGACCGCTATCCGGTGGCCGAGATCGAGGCGCGGATCCGCAAGCGGATCGCCGTCGCGCGCTCGCTCGGTCCGGTGCGCATGCTCTGCGCCACCACTGCGCTCGAGCATTTCACGGCGATGATGGCCGAGACGCACGACCTCTTGCAGGAGCGGCTGTTCGGTCGGACGGCGCCCGAGCTCGAGCGCCTGTGGCGCTGGCATTCATTGGAGGAGACCGAGCACAAGGCCGTGGCCTACGACGTGTTCCTCGAGGTCACGCGCGATTGGCCGCGGTGGCGCCGCTACATGCTGCGGCTCTGGTCGATGGTGTTCATCAGCTTCATGTTCACGCGCAACATCACGCAGTATGCGTCGCTGCTGCTCGAGGCCGACGGCTTCACGCCGCGCGAGGCCCGCAAGGCGGTGCGTCGCTTCCTGTGGCGGGAGCCGGGGATCTTCCGTGCCAATCCGCGCACCTACTTCGCGTGGTACCGGCCGGATTTCCACCCCTGGGACATCGACAACCGCGCGCAGATGGCGCGCTGGCAGGCCGAGTTCGCGGCCGAAGAGATCCTCAGCCGCCGCGCAGCGACTTGAGGGCAGACTCGCAGAGGCGCTGATGCTCTTCGCCGAGCGGACCTTTTCGTCCCGCCTCCGCCAAGCTTTCGATGACCAAGGTCGCGAAAGATGCCCGGCCGCGTTGGCGGGCGAGCGCGGTGCGCAGGTGCTCGAGCACTTTGTCTTTGGCGTCGAGTTCGCGGACCAAGGGGTCCCAGTGGGGTGCCCGGAAGCGGTCCATGAGGGTCTCGACGACATCTTTGCGAGCGGCCAACACGTCCGGCGTGAAGTCCGACTCCGAGAAGTCGCGCAACCCGGCGACATCGCTCAAGCCCTCCGCGGTCACCTGCTCGAAGCCCATGCTCCAATCCGGGTGTTCCCGGTGTTCGATGGCCTTGCGCGAGAGGATGCGGATGTCCTCATGGCGGGGGTCGCGCGCGATCTTGCCGACCAGTTCATCGACCGTCGTCGCCTCGCCCTCGATGACCTGGAGGAAGGTACCGTTGCCGTAGAACAGCATGCCGGTGACGCCACGCGCCGTATTGTTGGCATGGCATTGCTGAAGCAGGCTGATCAACTGCGCAGCCGACATCGGCGATGAGGCCTTGCTGAGGTAGGAAATCTGGATCATGTGGTGGCTCCTCCCGAAACCATATTATCCCATGCTGTGCTTGGGTGAGGCACTGGCTTGGGGTACCGTAGCGTCATGAAGCCACAGATCCCGTCTTTCGTTCTCGGACTGCTGGGTGCGATGGTCTACGCAGCGGCCGCTGCTGCCGCGCCGCCCGTCGATTGGGCGGCCTTCGATGATCCCGCCCGCAGCACCAAGCTCGCGACCGCCTACCCGCAGGTCGATCGTGTCATGCGTGAGTTCGTCGCCCGAGAGAACGTCCCGGGGGCTGCGTGGGGCATCGTGGTCGATGGCCGATTGGCGCACCTCGGCACCACGGGGCTGCGGGATGTGGAGGGCGCCCGACCGGTGCAGGGCGATTCGGTGTTCCGCATCGCCAGCATGACCAAGTCCTTCACCGCGATGGCGATCCTCAAGCTGCGCGATGAGGGCAAGCTGTCCCTCGACGATCCCGCGGAGCGGTATGTCCCGGAACTCGGTGGTCTGCGTTATCCGACCGACGATGCGCCGCGTATCACGCTGCGACATCTGCTCACGCACGCCGCCGGTTTCCCGGAAGACAATCCGTGGGGTGACCAACAACTCGGTATCTCGGAACAAGAATTCACGCAGCTCATGCGAGAGGGCATCCCGTTCTCGAATCCGCCCGGCGTGGCGTACGAGTACTCCAACTACGGCTTCGCGATCCTGGGCCGTGTGATCGCGGCGGTGTCGGGGATCCCGTACGCGCAGTACATCGAGCGCGAACTCCTGCGTCCGCTCGGCATGCGCTCGACGACGCTCGAGCCGGGGACGGTTCCGGCGTCGAGACTCGCGCAGGGCTATCGCTGGGAGGACGCGCGTTGGAAACGCGAGGCGCAGCTGCCGGATGGCGCCTTCGGTGCCATGGGCGGCATGCTCACCTCGCTCGAGGATCTCGGGCGCTATGTCGGGCTGTTGCTCGCGGCGTTCCCGCCACGGGACGGCGCGGATCCGGGTCCGGTGTCGCGCGCTTCGCTGCGCGAGATGCAGCAGCTGTGGCGGGCGCGTCCGGCGACGATCACGCGGGATAGCGCAGGTGGCACGCAGCTCAACGCGGCGGGCTATGGCTACGGCCTGCGGATCTCCCAAAGCTGCGAGTTCGCGCATGTCGTGGCGCACAGCGGCGGGCTGCCCGGTTTCGGTTCGCAGATGCGTTGGCTGCCGGAGTACGGTGTGGGCTTGATCGCTTTCGGGAACCGCACCTATACGCCTTGGGGCGACGCCTTCGGTCCGGCACTTGCAGCGCTCAAGGATTCCGGCGGCCTGCAGCCGCGCGCGGTGCAGCCTGCGGCGGCGCTGCTCGCCGCCCGCGCCGAGGTGAATGCGTTGGTGGATGTCTGGGACGATGCCGCCGCCCTGCGCCTCGCGGCGGATAACCTGTTCCTCGACCGGGACCAGGTCCGCCGCCGGACCGAGTTCACGCAACTGCGTGCCGAGGTCGGCGCCTGCAGCGATGCGGGCGGCTGGGTGTCGAACGAGAACCCTTTGCGCGGTGATTGGTTACTGCGGTGCGAGCGCGGCGACCTGATCGCCTCGGTGACGCTCGCACCCATCGTCCCGCCGCGCGTGCAGCACCTTGAGCTGCGCCGAGCGCCGGCCGGCGGACCCAAGGCTCCGACGACCTGCCCTTAATCCGCGGCAGGATAGGACAGCGGTGAGGCCGGTCCGACCGGGAAGCCGAGCGTGAGCCAGATCGAGAACAGGATCGCCCAACCGATCAGGAAGGTGGCCGAGTAGGGCAGCATCACCGCCACCAAGGTGCCGAGCCCGGCCTTGGGCTCATAGCGCTGGAAGAAGGCGATGATGAGCGCGAAATAGCTGAGCATCGGCGAGATGATGTTGGTGACGCTGTCACCCACGCGATACGCCGTCTGTGTGAGTTCGGGCGAATAGCCGAGCAGCATGAACATCGGCACGAACACCGGCGCCATCAGCGCCCACTTGGCGGACGCCGAGCCCATGAAAAGGTTGATGAAGGCGGTCAGCAGGATGAAGCTGCCGAACAGCGGCAGCGCCGACAGGCCGAGCGACTTGAGCGACTCCGCGCCGTTGACCGCCATGATCAGGCCGAGCTGTGTCCAGTTGAAGAACGCCACGAACTGCGCCGCGAAGAACACCAGCACGAGATAGCTGCCGAGCGTCGCCATGCTCGCGCTCATGCCTTTGATGACATCCTCGTCGCTGCGCAGGGTGCGCGCGCCGACGCCGTAGGCGACACCGAGCACGACTCCGATGATGAAGATCAGCGCCACGACACCAGACATCAGAGGGGACTTGAGCAGGTCACCGGTGACAGGATCGCGGAGGAACCCCGCGCCGGGCAGACTGCCGAGGGGCAGTCCCGACCAGATGATGCCGAGAGCGAGCACAAGCAAGGCGATGCCCGCGTAACGCAGGCCGCGGCGTTCATCGGCGCTCAGCGGCGCGCTCATCGAATCATCTTGGACGCCCACAGCACGGAAACTGCCGTCCGGGAAACGCGGCGCGGTGAACTTCTCCGTGACCCACCAGCCGAGCAGCGTCACCAACGGCGTCGAGGCTTGCATGAAATACATGTTCGCTGCGGCGCTCACGCGGTAGTCGGGATCGACGATCTTCGCAGCTTCCTCGGAGAGCCCTGAGAGCAGCGGGTCGATGGTGCCGATGAGCAGGTTGGCCGAATAGCCGCCCGACACGCCGGCGAAGGCTGCGGCCATGCCGACGATGGGGTGTCGCCCCGCCGAGATGAAGATCAGGCCTGCGAGCGGGATCAGCAGCACATAGCCGATCTCGCTCGCCATGTTGGACATGACGCCGGCGAAGACGACGATCGGGGTGAGCAGGTGGCGCGGCGCTGCCAGCACGAGCTTGCGCAGCGAGGCCGCGATGAGCCCCGAGTGCTCCGCGACGCCGATGCCGATCAATGCGACCAGCACGGTGCCGAGCGGCGCGAAGCCGGTGAAGTTGGTGACGAGGTTGGCGAGGATACGGTGCAGCCCTTCGAGGCTCAGCAGGTTCACCGCACGCACCGTGTCGCCGGTGGTGGGGTGCTTCACCTCCAGACCGGCCTGCGAGGCGAGCCACGAGGCGACGATCACGATCAGCGCGAGCAGCGCGAACAGGGTCGCCGGGTGTGGCAGGGCGTTACCGCCGCGTTCGACCGCGGCGAGCATCCGATCAAGACGGGATTTCGGTGTGTTCATGATCCACTCGAGGACAGGCGCCGCGGCATCAATCCCGCAGCTTGCAGGGCGGCTTCGACCGCTGCCGTGTGAGCAGCGTCGCGGGTCTCGATGGTGAAGTCCAGATCGGCCGCCTTGGCGGGGACATCGAGGAACAGCCGGTGGTGCGTGACGTCGATGATGTTGGCGCCGGCCTCACCGATGAGGCCGGCGATGCGGCCCAGGGTGCCGGGCAGATCGGTGATCTCGAAGCGCAGCGTCACCAATCGCTGTTCGCGCACCAGTTGCCGTTGCAGCACGATGCCGAGCAGCCGCGTGTCGATGTTGCCGCCGCAGATGACGATGCCGACCTTGCGACCCTGGAAACGCTCGGGATGCGTGAGGACGGCGGCGAGCCCGGCGGCACCGGCGCCCTCGGCGACGGTCTTCTCGATGGAGATCAGCAGGCTGATCGCGTTCTCGATGTCCGATTCGTCGACCAATAAAATATCTTCGACCAACCGGCCGATGATCTCGGAGGTGATGCGGCCGACATTGCGGACTGCGATGCCCTCGGCGATGGTCTGCGTCGCGAACTGCGGCGTGGTGCCGGCGAGTGCCGCGTGCATCGCCGGGAAAGCGCGGGTCTGCACGCCGATCAGGCCGATCGAGGGCTTGATGCCGCACGCGGCGATCGCCATGCCGGCGAGCAAGCCCCCGCCGCCGATCGGCACGCAGAGACAGTCGATGTCGGGATGGTCCTCGAGCATCTCGAGCGCGACCGTCCCCTGACCGGCGATCACGGTCTCATCGTCGTAGGGGTGCACGAAGACCAGGCCTTGTTCGACGGCGATCTCGTGGGCGCGCGTCTCGGCGTCGGCGAGCTGCATCCCGTGCTGGACCACCGTCGCGCCGAGCCTTCTCGTCTGCTGGACTTTGTTGAAGGGCGCCGACACGGGCATCACGATGGTCGCCGGGATGCCCATGCGTGTCGCATGGTGGGCGACGCCTTGCGCGTGGTTGCCTGCCGACATCGCGATCACACCGCGCCGCCTTTGAGCCTCGTCGAGGGACAGCAGCTTGGCGAGGGCGCCACGGTCCTTGAACGAGGCGGTGAACTGCTGGTTCTCGAACTTGAGGTAGATCTCAGCGCCGGTGATCGCCGAGAGCGTCTCGGACCTGTGGCAAGGCGTGCGCACGACATGGCCGGCCAGCCGCCGTGCGGTGTCGTGGATGGATTCGAGGGTGACCGTCATGCGCCCATGATACCGTTACTCCCTAGCCGCCATGACCTCGACCCCCGATCCCCGAACCCCGCGTTGGCGCCAAGGCACCCTCGCGCCCTTCCAGCATCGCGTGTTCGCGACCTTCTGGTGGGCAGCGCTGGTGTCGTCCTTCGGCGGCCTCATCCAGACGGTCGGCGCGTCATGGCAGATGGCGACCATCACGGATTCGCCGCAGATGGTCGCCCTGGTGCAGACCGCCGGCGCGCTGCCGTTCTTCTTCCTGTCGCTGCTGGCCGGTGCGTTCGCCGACACCCACGACCGGCGGATCGTGATGTTGGTCTCGCAAGGGGTCATGCTGGTGGCCTCGGCGGCGCTCGCCGGCATCGCTTTCGCAGGCGAGGTCACGCCCGGCTCCTTGCTGCTCTTCACCTTCCTCATCGGCTGCGGGACCGCGTCTTTCGCACCGGCGTGGCAGGCGTCGATCGGCGAGCAGGTGCCGCGCGAACAGGTGCCCTCCGCCATCATGGCCAACGCCTTCGGGTTCAACATCGCGCGCAGCGTCGGGCCGGCCATCGGTGGGGTCATCGTCGCGACCCTCGGGGCAGCCGCCGCATTCCTCATCAACACGCTCTCCTACCTCGGGATGCTCGCGACCTTGCTCTGGTGGCGCCCGAAGCGTGAGCCCTCCACGCTGCCGCGTGAGCCGCTCGGATCAGCCGTGGCCGCCGGTCTCCGCTATGTCTGGCTGTCGCCGCACCTCATCGCCGTGCTGCTGCGCTGCCTGCTCTTCACGGTGCCGCTGTCGGCGGTGCCGGCGCTGATGCCGGTGGTCGCGCGCGATCTGCTCGGCGGAGGAGCCCAGACCTACGGCCTGCTGCTCGGCGGTTTCGGCGTCGGTGCGATGGCGGGGGCGCTGTCGAGCGCGGCGCTGCGCGCGCGTTTCTCGAGCGATCGGATGTTGTTGGGGCTGTGTGCGGTCGCGAGCCTCGCCCTGCTTGCGATCGCCTACAGCCCTTGGGCGCTGCTCACTTTGTCCGCGCACTTCGTCGCAGGGTTCGTCTGGACGCTGAGCTTGGCCACCTTCAACATCGCCGTGCAGATGTCCTCGCCGCGGTGGGTGACCGGACGCACGCTCGCGATGTACCAGACCTTTGCCTTCGCCGGTATGGCTGCGGGTGCTTGGATCGCGGGGCATCTCGCCACGGATCTGGGTGTGCGGCCGGCGCTCGCGCTCGCGGGTCTCGCTGCGCTCAGCACCTTCGTCGTCGCCCGTTGGTTGCCGGTCTCGGTCGCCCGATTGGGGTCGCTCGATCCCCATGTGGTCACGGACATCCAGCCGCCCGCCGTCGAGATGGACGACTCCACGGGTCCTGTCGTGGTGACGCTCGAGTACCGTGTGCCGCTGTCCAACGCGCAGACATTCGCCGCTGAGGTCAATGAACTGGGGCGCATCCGACGGCGTGACGGCGCGCGTGCCTGGTCGGTGAGCCAGGACATCGATGACCCCTTGCTGTGGGTCGAGCGCTTCGAGAGCCCGACCTGGGCCGATTACCTGCGCCGCCATACCCGCCCGACGCTCGCCGATCAGGCGGTGCGGCAGCGCATCGTCCAGCTCATCGAGGGTGAGCGCGCGCGTGTACGGCGTTTCGTCGAGCGGCCGGCAGGCGCCGAGCCGCTCGGCAACCGCGGTTCACGGCCCGATCCGGTGGACCACACGCCGGGTCACGGTTGA
>CALGVD010000022.1 GCA_937920275.1 uncultured Pseudomonadota bacterium | reverse complement strand
GAGTACAGCCCCCGCAGCCCGACACAATCCCGGATCGTCCGCGTCTCGACGGGCTGGCCCTCGCGCCGCGTCTCGATCTCGAAGATCCAGAGCCCGGGCTCGAGCAGGGGGATCTCGGGTGGTTCCGGGCGTTTCGCGCAGGCACCCAGATGGATCGCGATGAAGGTGCTCAAAAAGACCGTACCGAGTCTATCGACCATCTTTTCATCCGCAGCGGCTGACGCCGCTCAAGGTCTCGGGACGACCACAGGAGGAGGTTCGCCGGCCGCCTTTTCCATCTCCTTGTCGGTGACGAAGCCCGGTTTGATGCCGGGAGGGCATGGCCCCTTCTTCTTCCACACCTCCGCTTCGTGCTCGAACTCGGGTTCACCCTGCGGGATTCCCGACCGCAACTGCTGCCGGTACGACCAGTTTTCAACCTGATAACGGTCCGGCACGCTGAGGTCCGTGAGCGTCCTCTGCGACGATGACCAGCCGCGGTCGAACGAAGCGCTGAACCAAGTCCCACGGCCGGTCCAGCGAGGATCGGCGGAAACAAACAACTCCAGATTGAACCGCACTCCATCTTTTGCGGAGCGTATCGCGTTGTATCGCACCGGGGACTGCAACATCATCGTGAGCATCGGCAGCTCGACTGGCAGCGCAAGTACATCAGCGACGCCGTCAATGATGCATTGGCGTTTTGGAGAACTCTTCGCGGAATCGGTGACGGCAGAGCCCTTTTCTTCGCTGCCAGCGGCCCGCCGCGTCTCGATCAACTGCCAAAGGCTGGAGCGGACGGTCGTATCGTCCGCTACGGCACCTGCCGATGCGATGCCGATGCCGAAGATCGCGCTCACCAATACGAAGACCCTAGGACCATCGGACTTTTTCGCGGGCGCGAGGCTCATGGCGTGGGTGCGCCCGGCGGCGTGCAGTCGCCGATCCGGATGAAATCATTGCGCGAGACGATGGTGGTCTTCCGCCCCGTCGGACGGACGACGTCCGTGCGGTGTCGGACGCTGAAACGCATCGCCAAATCACCCCTGAGTTCGGATCGGGAGGTCACCTCGGGACGGGAACGCTCGAAATCCAGGTCGGCTACCATGTAATGGACCGACGACGGCTTGCAGTGGAGCATGACGTCGAAGCCGTCGCGTGTCTGGACGGCATCGACATTCCCTTCGCCGCTACAGCGGTCGCCGGCTTCTAACGTCGGGATCGAGACACCACCCCGATCGAGCACGGAAGGCACGCAGTGCTGCGTCTCCTCGGTGACCGGCTTGC
>CALGVD010000021.1 GCA_937920275.1 uncultured Pseudomonadota bacterium | reverse complement strand
CCGGTCAGTATGTCCAGTTCAGGTCGACCTGCAGGCGGTCGTAGCCCCGACCCTTACCCGAGGAGCCGGGCGGGACGGTGATCGCCGCCGGCACGTCCAAGTTGGTCTCGTTCGACATGTAGGTGACGTTGAACCGCCAACTGCGCCCGACCTGCCACACGCCACGCACCGCGCTTCCCCGACCGTCCGTGGCACCCGAGGCGAAATCCGAGTCGATCCATTGGCCGAACAAGGCGTCCTTCTCGATGGACTGGTAGAGGTAGCCGAATTCCCAGCTGCCCGGGATCATGGCGTCCGCCCGACCGTAGTTGAAGCCGAACGCAAAAGCTGTGTCGAGGCCGGCGGGGACGGACTGCGCAGGCACCCCGGCGGTCACACCGAAGTCCGCCTTGAGGTTACGCGCCACATTCGCGAACAGCATCAAGGGTCGGCCGCCGAGCGTGAATTGCTGTTCGCCGGACAATTCGAGGATGTCGTAGTCGTTGGCGAGGCAAGGCGACACGGCGCCGTTACCGCTCACCACCGCCCGGCGGCAGGTACCGAGGCTCGTGGTCGTGGTGTTGCCGTAGGGACCGAACCCCGCGGAGGAAGCGCTGGCGCCCTGAAAGGGGTTATAGCCCTGCACCGCACGATGATCGTAGTACGCGAGCGCGAGCGACCTTCGCGAACCGTCCGAGCGCGCATCACGCCAGCCGAACTGCGCGCCGACCATGCCTGAGTCAGCGGCTGTCGCGCGCTCGGCAAGCCCGGTGTAGAACGCACTGCCGAAAAGACCGGTCGCACCCTGCTGCCAAGCGACCGCCACGCCTTCCGGGTTGACATCGTTGTCGAAGAAATAGCTCTGGGTGCGCACCCATGGGTAGCGCATCTTTCCCGCCGTGACCTTCAAACTGTCGGTCGGCGACCACTCGACATACGCGAGATCGAGGTCGAGCGCCTTGCGGGAATTTGCGTCGGTGAAGGTCTGGTTCGAGGAGCGCGCATCACCGCCCTCGCCCGTGGCGAACTGGACCTCGACGCGCGTGTCGTCATTGACCCGCACCATCGCCCCCGCGCGCAGACGGAAGCGGCCGCGGTTGCGGTCGACCGGGTTGAATTCCTGCTGAATGGTGTCGTTGCGCACGCGAAGGTCTCCCCTCCATTGCCAGCGAGAGACCCAACCCGACGCTGCGCTCTCGCCGATCGTCCGCGCGAGATTGTCCGAACCGCGGTCCACCGACTCCTGCAGTTCGGTGTTGATGGCGATCTGTTCGGTTCGCTGCTCGGCCTGGACGGCCTCGAGCTGCGCCAACCGCTCCTGCAGCGCCTGCAACTGCGCACGCAACGCGGCGAGGTCCTCAGCCGACACCGCGACTTGGCCGGCAGGGGCTGCGGCAACCGGGGCAGCCTGCGCGAGGCAAGCCGTCCCCGTGGTCGCCGCGATCACCGCGACGACCCTGACGAATCGATGGCTCATGGAAACCGTCCTGTCCGCTAGGGACTCAGGGTCAGCAACTCAGGGTGCGAAGTTCTTGAGCGACTTGACGTCGGCACGGGTGCGGGCGAGATCCGGCTTCGGCTGCGGCACGAGACCGCGATCGACAAGGTAGCCTTCCTCGCCCAGCGCCTTGTCGCTCACATACTCGTTCACGAACTCCTGCAGGCCCGGGATCACGCCGATGTGCGCCTTCTTCACATAGATGAAGATCGGACGCGAAGCGGGGAACTTGCCGGAGGCGATGGTCTCGTAAGTGGGCTCCACGCCGTCGATCTTCGAGCCGCGCAGCTTGTCCATGTTCTCGTCAAGGAAAGAGAAACCGAAGATTCCGACCGCGTTGCGGTTGGCCTCGATCTTCTGCACGATGAGGTTGTCGTTCTCACCAGCTTCGACGAACGCACCATCCTCGCGCAGCGTGTGACAGACGCGCTTGAAGCGCTTCTCGTCCTGACCGCGCAGCGTGTTGAGCCACGGGAAGGTGCGGCAGCCGGCTTCCATGTAGAGCTCGTTGAACGAGTCGCGCGTGCCCGAGGTCGGCGGCGGACCCAGCACCTCGATCTTGGTGGCGGGCAGCGACTTGTCGATCTGGTTCCAGGTCTTGTAGGGGTTCGCGATCAGCGTGGTCGGGTTCGCCGGATCCGGGACCTGCTTGGCAAGCGCCAGATAGACCTGCTTACGGGTCAGGTTCATCATCGGGCCGCGCTTGCTCTCGGAGAGGGTCAGGCCGTCATAGCCCACGCGCACTTCGAGGATGTCGCGCACGCCGTTCTTGCGGCAGGTCTCGAATTCGGAGGCGTTCATGCGGCGTGAAGCGTTCACCACATCCGCGTGCTGCGGACCGACGCCGTTGCAGAACAGCTTGATCCCGCCGCCCGTGCCCGTGCTTTCGACCTTCGGCGTCTTGAAGCGACCCTGGCGACCGAACTTCTCGGCGACCGTGGTGGTGAAGGGGTAGACGGTCGAGGAACCGACCACGTTGATGAAATCGCGGGCCGACTGAGCCGGGGCGACCGGCGAGAGGACAGCGACGATCGCGGCCGAGGCAGCGACGGTGGCGAAGATTCTTGCGCGGATCGACTGGGACATCTGATGACTCCTGCGGAATGCGGAAAAGATATGACAGATAGATGACATTTTCATGACAGTTGTAACAATCGTCCCCGGCCCGCTTGAAAACCCTTGCGTGACCGGGGGTTGGAACCTATAAGGAGGCACCATGACGGATGCCCTAGAACTCACCCGCGCACTGATCGCCTGCCCTTCCGTGACGCCGGCCGACGCCGGCTGTCAGGCCTTGATGACCGAGCGATTGGCGGCGAGCGGTTTCTCGATCGAGACCCTGCAATTCGGCAGCGTGACCAATCTCTGGGCGCGCCGGGGCGATGCCCGCCCCGTGCTCTGCTTCGCCGGACACACCGATGTGGTGCCGACCGGTCCGCTCGAGGAGTGGCGCAGCGACCCGTTCACGCCGGTCATCCGCGACGGGGTCCTCTACGGTCGAGGCGCCGCCGACATGAAGAGCGGCCTCGCCGCCATGGTCACGGCGACCGAGGAGTTCGTCGCAGCTCACCCGGATCATCGCGGTTCGATCGCTTTCCTCATCACGAGCGATGAAGAAGGGCCGTCGGTGGATGGCACCAAGCGCGTGGTCGAAGCGCTCAAGGCGCGTGGCGAGACCATCGACTGGTGCATCGTCGGCGAACCCTCGAGCGGCCAGAGTGTGGGCGACACGATCAAGATCGGCCGGCGCGGCTCGCTCTCCGGGCGGCTCACCGTACATGGCGTACAGGGCCATGTCGCCTATCCACAACTCGCCGAGAACCCCGTTCACACGCTCGCGCCGGCGCTCGCCGAGCTCACAGCGCGCACTTGGGACGCAGGAGACGCGTTCTTCCAGCCGACCACCTTCCAGATCTCGAACCTCAATGCGGGCACCGGTGCGCCCAATGTGATCCCTGGTGAACTCAAGGCGCGCTTCAACCTGCGCTACTCCCCGGTGCAGACGGTCGAGGTCCTGAAAAAGACCGTCGAGGACATCCTGGCGCGCCACGGCGTGCGCCACACGATCGAGTGGTATGTGTCGGGCGAACCGTTCTACACGCCGCCCGGCGAACTCTCGCAGGCTGCGGTCGACGCGATCACGGCGGTGACCGGCGCAGCGCCCCAGCTCTCGACGGGCGGTGGCACCTCCGACGGCCGCTTCATCGCACCGCTCGGCGCACAGGTCGTGGAACTCGGCGTGACCAATGCCACCATCCACAAGGTCAACGAGTGCGTGCGCGTCGAGGAGATCGGACTGCTTCACCGCATGTACCGCGGCGTGCTCGAGCGGCTGCTCGCCTAGGGCAGCAGCGCGAAGCTGCCGACCGCAAGCGCAGCGCCCAGCAACGCACCGACCAGCACATCCGACGGGTAATGCAGGCCGAGCACCACGCGAGAGGCGGCCACCAACAGGGTGAACGGCACCAACACCCAGGCGAGCACCGGCACGAAACCCGTCGCGACGATGGTGAAGGCCACGGCATGCAGCGTGTGCCCGGACGGGAAACTGTAGCGGTCGAGCGGCGGCATGGCGCACTCGATGCCCACCAGCCCGATGAACGGTCGCTCGCGCACCAAGGTGCGCTTGAGGAATTTGTACAGCACGAGACCGATCGCACCGACCAGCAACATGTGGGACGCGGCGCGCAGACCCTGCGTCCAGCCCAACCACAACGGCATCATCGCCATCAGGGCGTACCAGACCGCCCCGTCGCCGAGCCGGCTGACGCTGCAGAAAAGCCCCCGCACCATGCGGCGACGCGCAGCGGCGTTGGCGAGCAGGCATAAGCGCCTCTCCGCCTGGTCCGCGCGCAAAAATAGAGCGGCGGCGTTCATGCTGCGGGTACCGAGCGCGGCGGCGCATCGGTGTGGATGACGCCCTCGTAGAGGTGCACCAGTCGCTCGGCCATGACACGCGAGGCCCACCGCGCCGCATCCTCACGGGCCCGACCCGAGAGCTCGTCTCGATGCCGCGGATCGCGCAACACGGCGGCTACTGCCTCGGCGAAGGGACCGACCTCTTCCGGCACCACGACGGCGCCACCCGCCCCGCTGAGCACATCCACCGTGCCCATCACTGCGGTGGAGACGACCGGCGTGCCCTGCGCCATCGCCTCGAGCAGCACGAGCCCCTGGGTCTCGGTGCGCGACGCGAACACGAACGCGTCGGCGGCCCGGTAGCAATCGAGCAGACCGCGGGTCCTCTCGAGGTAACCTATGAAAAGCGTTTGGGCTTCGAGCCCGAGCCGGGCGACGAGCCCGCGCAGGTGCTGCTCGGCCGGCCCCTCCCCTGCGATGACCATCAGGACATCCGGCACCCTGCGTCGCAGTTCCACGAGCATCTGCAGCAGGAAGTCGATGTTCTTCTCGTGCGCCACACGGCCGACGAAAGTGATCACCGGCCGCTGCGCGGGGATGCCGAACTGGGCTCGGAACGCGGCGCCGTTGCCGGCTCCGAAGGCCGCAGGCGGCAAGCCGGTCGGCAGCACTTCGATGGGCGTCTTGACGCCGTAATCACGCAGCGCGTCCGCCATCTGTCGCGAGGGCGAGATCACGGCCTGCACAGCGCCGCACTGCGACACGGTCATGCGCCGCGCCAGCGACCGCGTGAGCGCCGCCGGGATCCCCGGGACATAGTGATGCAGGTAATGCTCGAAATAGGTGTGGTAGGTCTCGACCACCGGGCAGCCGAGGCGGCGCGCCAACCGCAATCCCGCGTAGTGCGCAACGAACGGCGTCTGGATGTGCACCACATCGACATCATCCGGACGCAGCGACTCCGCCCAACGCATCAGCGGACCCCACTTGAGGAGGCGGTCTTCGGGGTCGCGGGGCACGCCGCGTGATTCGATGCGGACCGTATCGATCGGGTCGGTCGCTGTGACGGTGGCCGACGGATACTGCGGCGCCACCAAGGTGACTTGATGGCCGAGGGCCTGCAGGTCGGAGCGGTACGTCTGGATCGAGGTCGAGACGCCGTTCACCCGAGGGAAGAACACATCAGACAACATCAATATCCGCATGGACTTACGATAAAGACTTCCTGTTACAACTTGATTGCGCTGCGGTCATCCGCAGCAGCGCGGCCGCTGAAGGTCCCGGCAGACGCATCTCAGGCCGCGAGTTCGACGGGCGACGGCGTTACGGTGTCACCCGCCCGTCCTTGCATACGCGACCAATCCCAGATCGCGAGACGACCGTTGCGATCCTCCACGAGGGCTGTGCAGCTCTCGACCCAATCGCCGTCGTTGCAATAAAGCATGCCGTCGATGCGGGAGATCTCGGCACGGTGGATGTGGCCGCAGACCACGCCGTCGACGCCACGCCGGCGGGCTTCGCGCGCCACCGCCTGCTCGAAACTCGAGATGTAGTTCACGGCGTTCTTGACCCTGTGCTTGAGATACCCGGCCAATGACCAGTACTCATAACCCAAGGCCCTGCGGACCTTGTTGAAGTAGAGGTTCATGTCGAGTGAGAAGTCGTAGGCGCGCGAGCCGAGCGCCGCGAGCCAGGGGCTGCACTTCACGACGCTGTCGAATTCGTCGCCATGCAGCACCAACAGACGCTCACCCTGCGCGGTCTCGTGGATGCAGTCCTTCAGGATCTCGAGGTTGCCGAAGCCGAAGCCGCCGAACTCGCGGAGATCCTCGTCATGGTTCCCCGGCACATAGACCACGCGCGTACCGTGCTTGGCTTTGCCGAGCAGCGTGCGCAGCACGTTGTTGTGTTCCTGTGGCCAGTAGAAAGTGCGGCGCAGCGCCCAGAAGTCGACGATGTCACCGACGAGATAGAGCGTGTCGCATTGGACGCTGCGGAGGAAGTCGAGCAGCGCGGTCGCGTTGCAGCCGCGGGTGCCGAGATGTATGTCCGAGATGAATACGCTACGGACGGCATGGCAAGGGATATCGGCGGTCAAGAATTTCCCCAGGTCGGCCTTGGCTGGCGCGAGTCTGGGGAACGACCGTGACGCTACGGTTTCGGAGCGGTGAAGTTTTTGAGACTGGGCGTTTTGAGGCTTGGCGCGGCGCGCAGGTTCGCCCACGCGCCGAAGACGCCGAGCCCGATGACCGCGACCAGCACCCACGCGGGCATGGAAAGCCCGAACAGCGCCCAGTCGATCTTCTGGCATTCGCCGGCGCCGGTGAGGACCTTCGTGATGACGGTCATCAACGGGAACACATCGACCATGTAGTCGAGGCTCGCACCGCATGACGGCACGGACCCCGCGGGCAAACTCTGGATGTAGACATGACGCCCCGCGACATAGGCCGGGAGCGCGGCGGCCAGCAGGATCAGCACGCCATAAACGCGGGCGCCGCGCGGATCACCGCTGCGACCGGTGGGATCATGCAATGCGGCGAGCAGGAACACGGCCCCGAGGATCGCCACGCCGACGCGCTGGAACATGCAGAGCGGACAAGGCTCGAAACCGAGCACCCGCTCGGAATAGAGCGCGTAGGCCAACATCGCGAGGCAGATGGCGGAACCGGCGAGGTTGGCACCGCGCCGGGTCGCGAGGAACGCCGGGATCACGGGCCGTTGCCGTCCTTCAGGGCGCGCTCCACATCCTCGATGCGGATGTGGCGGATGTCCTTGCCGTGCACCATGTAGATGACGTATTCGCAGATGTTCTTGGCGTGATCGCCGATGCGCTCGAGTGCGCGCACCACCCACATGACATCGAGCACGCGGCGGATGCTGCGCGGGTCTTCCATCATGAAGGTGATCGACTGGCGTTGGATGGCCTCGTACTCCTCGTCGACCAGACGGTCGCGGCGCGCCACGCGCAGCGCCGCTTCCGCATCCATGCGCGCGAAGGCATCGAGCGCATCGTGCACCAGATCCTGCACCACGCGACCGAGGTGCTTGACCTCGCGGTACTTGTCGACCGGGCGTTCCTGCGCGGCGAGCCGCGAGGCGATGTAGCCGATCTTCTCGCACTCATCGCCCATCCGTTCGAGGTCGGTGATGGCCTTGATGATGGCGACGATGAGCCGCAGGTCGCTGGCTGCAGGCGCGCGCGTGGCGAGGATGCGCGAACACTCCTCGTCGATCGAGACCTCCATGTTGTTGACATGGAAGTCGTCGTGCGCGACCGCTTCACCGAGCGAGCTGTCGCCCTCGACGAGCGCCGTGACCGACTTGGCGAGCTGCTGCTCGACGAAGCCGCCCATGGCGAGGACCTGGTTGCGGACGCGGTCCAGGTCTTCGTTGAACCGGCGCGAGATGTGTGGCGAAAGATCGGCGGTATCCATGGCGACGAACCCCCGGGGCTTCAAGCCCCAACACCATCAGCATAACGAGAGTCACCGTTCAATGCGAACGATTGTCGCGCGACGCGCGACGGCGGGAAATGGCAGGTGAAGATGCTGCCGCGCCCCTCCTCGCTCGTGATCGCGAGTTCGCCGCCATGACGCTGCAACACATGGCGCACGATCGCCAGACCAAGGCCCGAGCCGCCCGTGTCGCGGGCACGGCCCGGATCCACCCGATAGAAACGCTCGGTGAGCCGTGGCAGGTGCTCGGCGGAGATACCGGGACCGGTATCGATCACGGACAGATGGCCGCCGTCTTCGTCGGTCCACCAACGCAGCGTGATGGTGCCTCCCGCGGGCGTGTATTTCGCGGCGTTCTCGGCGAGGTTCCAGAAGGCCGAGTGCACGAGACCGTCATCCGCCATGAGACCGTCGCCCGACTCGATACGCACCTCCACGCCATGGCGCGTGCCGTTGTTGGCCGCGAGGTCTTTGGCGATCAAAGTGAGCAATGCCGTGATATCGATCGGCGAACCGATGACCTGTTCATCGCTCGCTTCGAGCCGCGAGAGCTCGAGCAGGTCGGCGATGATCGCGGTCATCCGTTCGGATTGGCGCCGCATCTCGAGGATCGGCGGCCGCAGATCCGCCGGCACGCCGTCATCGAGCGACAGCGTCTCGAGATAGCCCGCGATCACCGTGAGCGGCGAACGCAGTTCGTGCGAGGCGTTGGCGACGAAGTCCTTGCGCATGGTCTCGAGCTGGGCTTGGCGGGTGACATCGCGCACCAACAGCACCAACTGCCCTTCGCCGTAGGGCATGCCCTGGAACTCGATCCATACGGCGTCGCCGATACGCGGCTGGAGCCGCAGCGCTGAACTGAAGTCGCCCTTCTCGAGATAGCGACCGAACTGCGGCAGGCGCAGCAGGCTCGCGAGCGCGATGCCATGATCGGTCTTGCGGCGCAGACCGAGCAGTTCACCGGCCTTGCGGTTGAACCAGAGGATCTCGTGCTGGGTGTTGAGGACCACCACGCCATCCGGCATGGTCGCCGACGATCGACGCAGCTCGCGGAACAGCGACAGCAACCGCTGCTTGTGGAACTGCTTGCGACGGTGCAGCCGCGAGACCTGCGAGACGACATCGCCCCACAGACCGCCGGCATCCGGCGGCGCGCGACGGTTGCGGTTGCGCAGCCAGTGGTCGAGTTGATGGAGCTTGACCCACTGTTGCGTGAGGACGATGGCGAGCGCCCCGGTCAGACCCCACCAGGGATGTCCGATCGTCCAGCCCACCAAGAGGCCGAGGATCGAGATACCGGCCAGACGGGACAGGGCGTAGCCCCAATCCCGGAATCCATCGTTCAGGACGCTTACTCCCCGCGGCCGGAGAAGCGATACCCCGCGCCGCGCACTGTCTGCACGAGACGATCGTACCCGAATTCCTCGAGGGCTTTGCGCAGACGACGGATATGTACGTCGATGGTGCGTTCCTCGACATAGACATTGCCGCCCCAGATGCGGTCGAGGAGTTGTTCCCGGGAATAGACCCGATCGGGGTGGGTCATGAAGAACTCGAGCATGCGGTACTCGGTCGGCCCCAGCACCACCGGCTTGTCACCGGCGGTGACGCGGTGCGCCACCGGGTCGAGCCGCAAGCCCTCGATGTCGACGATCTCGCCGCCGACCGCCGGGTCGACCCGCCGCAGCACCGCTTGGATGCGCGCCATCAGCTCACGGGTCGAGAACGGCTTGGTGACATAGTCGTCCGCACCGCCCTCGAGGCCGGCGACTTTGTCGGCCTCCTCGGCGCGCGCGGTGAGCATGATGATCGGCAGCTCTTTCAGGTTCGGGTCGCGCTTGAGCTGGCGGGTGAACTCGAGGCCCGTCATGTCGGGCAGCATCCAGTCGACCAACAGCAGGTCGGGCCGACGGGCCGCGATCTCGGTTCGGGCGGCGCGGCAGTCCTGCGCTTCGCGGATCTCGAACCCGGCACGACGCAAGCCGAAGGCGATCATGTCGCGGATCGCTTTTTCGTCTTCGACGATCAATATGACCTTGGCTGGCATCGTTGTCATATTTCAACGCGCCCGTGTTTCAAGATGATGACGGTCGGGCTGACGAGGGCTTTGCGACCTCGTCCCGCACATAGATCGGCAGCGCCTCACTCGGGGGCAGCAGGCGACCCGCCGCGACGTCGGGTCGGGCGAGCGCGAGCACCGCCCTCGCCTGCGGCAACAGATCGAACGCGTCCGTGGGGGTGCCTGGCACGAGGTTCGCTAGCGCTGGGTGTGCACGGAACCCCCGGCCTGCACCGAGCCAAGCGTTGCCCGCGGGTCGCAGCACACTCTCGGGAGCGCCCACTGCCTCCTCCATCAGCGCGATGGGCAGGCCATCGACGCCGGGACGATACGCACACCAGTAAACCTGTTGCATGCGCGCGTCGTTGCAGACCAAAACGCCGTCGTGCGCAGCCGCGGACACCCCGATCGCCTGCCACGCGACGGCGCGCAAGCTCGACACCGGCACCACGCCCAGCCCCGCGCCGAACGCGAGACCCTGGGTCACGCTCGCGGCCAACCGGACGCCGGTGAAACTGCCGGGGCCACGCCCGAAGGCGATGCCATCGAGCGCAGAGAGCGCGACACCCGCCTCGGCCAACAAGGCCTCGACCATGGAGAGGATGAGCCCTGCATGGCCCTGTGGCGCCTCGACGCTGCGCTCGAGCACCGCATCGCCCACCGATAACGCGGCTGAACAGGCTTCGGTGGAGGTGTCGAGGGCGAGCAGTCTCATGGCAGCGTGGGTCAGGCCTTCAAGCGGCGCAGGAACCGGGTGGCTTCAGCACGGTCGCGCGTCGCCGGCATCTCCGGCAGACTGGCGCGGAACACGCGTCCGTAGCCCTTGCCGAGCAGCCGCGGATCGCAGATGACGATCATGCCACGGTCGGTCTCGCTGCGGATGAGGCGGCCGACGCCTTGCTTCAGCGCGAGCACCGCCTCAGGCAGTTGGTAGTCGCGGAAGGCGTTGCCGCCGCTGCGCTGCAGGTGCTCGATGCGCGCCTTGGTGAGCGGGTCGTCGGGCGACGCGAAGGGCAGTTTTTCGATGATGACGAGCCGTAGCGCCTCGCCCTTCACATCGACCCCTTCCCAAAAACTCGCGGTACCGAGCAGCACCGCGTCGCCGTGCTCGCGGAACTCGCGCAGGAGCCGCTCACGCGGCCCCTCGCCCTGCACCAGCAGCGGCCGCTCCACCGCGCCGTCCCAAGTGGCGCGAAGCCGCGCCGCACCCTGCGCCAACGCACGGTGACTGGTGAAGAGCAGGAAGGCGCCGCCGCCCGACGCCTCCAACAATGGGACGCTCGCATCGATCACCGCATCGACATACCCCGGTTGGGCGGGTTCGGGCATCCCCTCGGGCAGGTACAGCATCGCCTGTGAGTTGAAGTCGAACGGGCTCGGGATACGCAGCGTCGGCGCGTCCTCGAGTCCGAGCCGCGTCGCGAAATGCGCGAAATCCTCGCCCACGGACAGCGTCGCGGAGGTGAACACCCAAGCGGCCGGATGCGCCGTGACGAGGCCCCGGAACCGCTCTGAGACATCGAACGGCAGCAGACCGAGCGTGAAACCTCGGACGGCCGTCTCGACCGTGCGCGCGCCGTCGTCGCCGCCCGCCTGGGCGATCCGCTCGAGCACCCCCGCGAGCTCGCCGGCACGCCCCGCCACCGCCGCGATCGCGGGCTGCTGAGAGGCGTCACCCAACGCGACGCCGTACTCGCGCAGCGCCGCCACCAGCGCGAACACTGCGGAATCGAGCTCCTCACCGGCCTCTTCCCAGCGCCGACGGGCCGCACCGCGCGGCAAGGTCGCCAGCACCGCGCCGAGCGCCGCCTCGACCGTGCGGGCCGCAGGCCCGATCTCCGCCAAAGATCCGCCACCGCGCAGCAAGGCCGCCTTGCCCTCCGTCAGCAGCGTCTCGCCCTGCCGCGCCGAGAACTGGGCGCCGAAGAACTGCGTGGCGAGATCCGGCAACTGGTGCGCCTCATCGAGGATCACCGCATCGGCGGAGCCGAGGAGGTCACCGAAACCGTCTTCCTTCAGCGCGAGATCGGCGAGCAGGAGGTGATGGTTGACGATGACGAGGTCCGCCGCCTGCGCGTCGCGCCGTGCCGCCACCACATGACAGCCCGCGTAGTCCGGACAGCGTTGACCCAAGCAGTTGTCGCGGGTCGAGGTGACCTGCGGCCAGATCGACTGGGACTCCGTCATGCCGGGCACTTCGGCGAGATCGCCCGTCTTCGTGATCGCGGACCATGACTCGAGCCGCGCCAGCAACGGCTCGGGCGCCGCGACGCCCTCGAGCACGCGCTGCGAGAGTTGGCGCTTGAGGCGGTAGGTACAAAGATAATTGCTGCGCCCTTTCAGGAGGGCCACCCGGGCGGGACTGCCGAGCGCGCCGGCGACCAACGGCACATCCTTGGCGTAGAGCTGGTCTTGCAGTGTGCGGGTGCCGGTCGAGACCAGCACGCGCCGCCCGGCGAGCAGCGCCGGCACCAGATAAGCGAAGGTCTTGCCGGTGCCGGTACCCGCTTCGACCAAGAGCGCGGTGCGTTGCTCGAGCGCGTCGGTGACCGCCCTCGCCATCTGCAGTTGGGCGCGCCGGGGCCGGAAGCCCGGCAGGCTCCCGGCCAGGGGCCCGTCGGGGCCGAGGATGTCGTCGATATCCTGCATCGCGGGCGGCACGCTAACCGCTGCGCGGCGCCGTGTCGAGCATTGAATCTGAAAGAAAAAACGGGAAATCCGGGCGGACCCCGCGCCGCTCGGACGCGACCTGCGCCACAGCCGGTTATACTGGCGGGTCGTGATATCAAGCCTATCGAAAGGATATCTGATGGCCACCGCACCCCTTGCCCTTCCCGCCCTGTCCGCGATGTCCCCCGCCGTGAGCGAATGGGTCGCCTCGGTACGGCAGCTCACGCAGCCCGAACGGGTCCACTGGTGTGAAGGGTCCGACGACGAGTACCGCGGCCTGATCGCCGAACTCGAAGCGAGCGGCGAACTGCAGAAGCTCAACGAAGCGCACTACCCGAACTGCTTCCTCGCCCGCTCGCATCCGTCGGATGTCGCGCGCGTCGAGCACCTCACCTTCGTCTGCACCACGGACCGGGAAGACGCCGGCCCGAACAACCACTGGATGGCGCCTGCTGACGCCAAGGCCAAGATGCTGGGGCTCTTCGAGGGCTGCATGAAGGGCCGCACGCTTTATGTGGTCCCCTACTGCATGGGCCCCATCGACTCGCCCTACTCGCGCTGCGGCGTCGAGATCACCGACAGCGCCTATGTCGTCATCAACATGATCCTGATGACCCGCGCGGGCCGCCCGGCGCTCGAGCGCATCGCTCGCGAGGGCAGCTTCGTGAAGGGCCTGCACTCCACGGGCGAGCTCGACCCGGACCGCCGCTTCATCATGCATTTCCCCGAAGACCTCTCGATCATGAGCTTCGGCAGCGGCTACGGCGGCAACGCCCTGCTCGGCAAAAAGTGTCATGCGCTGCGCATCGCGAGCTACCAAGCCCGCAACGAAGGCTGGCTCGCCGAGCACATGCTCATCGTCGGCCTCACGAGCCCGCAAGGGGAGACGCACTATGTCGCGGCGGCGTTCCCGTCGGCCTGCGGCAAGACCAACCTCGCGATGTTGATCCCACCCGAGACGATGCCGGGCTGGAAGGTCACGACCGTGGGCGATGACATCGCCTGGCTGCACCCCGGCCCGGATGGCCGTCTGTACGCGATCAACCCCGAGGCCGGTTACTTCGGCGTGGTGCCCGGCACCAACCGCAAGACCAACCGCAACGCCTTCGAGATGATCCAGCGCGACACGCTGTTCACCAATGTCGGTCTCACCGCCGACCACCAGCCCTGGTGGGAAGGCCTCGACACCGGGGCGCCGGTGATCGACTGGCAGGGCCGCCCCTACGACCCCGCCAACGGCCCTGCCGCGCAGCCCAACTCGCGCTTCACCGTATCCGCCAAGCGCAACCCGAGCTACGCGCCGGAGGCCGACAGCCCGCGCGGCGTGCCGATCTCCGCGATCATCTTCGGCGGCCGTCGCCGTGGCGTCGCGCCGCTGGTGTACGAAGCGCGTGATTGGAGCCATGGTGTGCTGGTCGGCGCTTCGGTCGCCTCCGAGACCACCGCCGCCGCCATCGGTCAGGCCGGCGTGCTGCGCCGCGACCCGATGGCCATGAAACCCTTCGCCGGCTACAACTACGGCGACTACTGGGCGCATTGGCTCGCCATGGGCGCGAAGCTCAAGCACCCGCCCAAGATCTACCATGTGAACTGGTTCCGTCGCGATGCCGACGGCAAGTTCCTCTGGCCGGGCTTCGGCGACAACCTGCGCGTGCTCGAGTGGATCATCGACCGCTGCAGCGGCAAAGCCGGCGCACAAGAGACCGCCATCGGCAACCTGCCGCGCCCGGAGGACCTCGACCTTGCGGGTCTCGACCTCGCGCCGGGCGTGCTCGCACAGCTGCTGTCGGTGCAAGCCGAGGAGTGGCGCGACGAAGCGGCCGACATCGAGAAGTATCTGGACGAGTACGGCAGCCGTACCCCCGCCGCGCTGCGCGCGCAGGTCCAGGCCTTGCGCGCCCGTCTCGGATGAAGATCCCGCCGCCACAGATCACGCGCGCGGCGGTCGCGACGCTCGCCGGGTTGTGGCTCGCGACCGCCACCCTTTCGGGTTCCGCAACGGCTGAGACCCCGTCACGCAGCGTCGAGGTCAGACCGACGAAGGCAGCGCTCAAGAGCGCCGCACAGCTGCGCGATCAAGCGCTCAAGAGCGACGAGGCGCTGCAGCTCCTCACCGCGCTCACCACCGAGGTCGGTCCGCGGTTCGCAGGCACCCCGGGCGATCTCGCCGGAGTCGAATGGACACGCCGCAAACTCGTCGACCTCGGCTTCACCGAAGTGCGTACGCCCGAAGTGATCGTCCCGCGCTGGGTGCGCGGCGAGGCGAGCGCCGAGGTGCTCGCGCCCTACCCGCAGCCGATGGTCACCGTCGCGATCGGCGGCAGCATCGGTACCGCCGATGAGGGCCTCATCGCGCCGGTCGTGATGGTCAAAGACCTTGCGGCGTTGCAGGCGCTGCCCGCCGGTGCCGTCAAAGGCAAGATCGTCTTCTTCGCGGGCCGTACCGAACGCACCCGCGACGGCAGCGGCTACGGCAAGGCCGTGCGCTCGCGCACCGAGGGACCGAGTGCCGCGGCGGCATCGGGCGCCGTCGGCGTCGTCGTGCGCTCCATCGGCACCAGCACGAACCGCATCGCGCACACCGGCACCCTCTCCTACAACATCGGCGCACCGCGCATCCCGGCGCTCGCTGTATCCAACCCCGACGCCGACATGCTCGAGCGCCAGTTCGCGAGCGGTCGTGAGGTCAGCCTGCGCATGCGGGTCACGGCCCGTGACCTGCCGCAGGTACGCTCCGCCAATGTGATCGGCGACCTGCGTGGCACCGACCTCGCCGAGGAGATCGTGCTGGTCGGCGGTCACCTCGACACCTGGGATCTCGGCATGGGCGTGCAGGACGACGGCGTGGGCGTCGCCATCGCGATCGCCGCGGCGCGCCTCGCCGCTCAGATGACGCCACGGCCCCGCCGCAGCATCCGCGTGGTCGCGTTCGCCAACGAAGAATTCGGGCTCTCGGGCGCGGCGCGTTATCCCGCGGACGAAGGCGACGAGTCGGTCGGCAAGCACGCCTTCGCCATGGAAGCGGATCTCGGTGACGGCCCGGTCTGGAAGATCGGTGGGCGCGTGCCGCCCGCGCACTGGCCGCTCATCGAAGGCATCCACGGCGTCGTGAAGGGTTTGGGCGTGGAGCTCGGGGACAACACCTCGAACGGCGGCGCAGATCTCGGCCCGCTGCGTCGCCGCGGCGTGCCGGTGCTGGCGCCGGCGCTCGACGCGACCACCTACTTCGACATCCACCACACCGTGAACGACACGCTCGACCAAGTGGACCCCGCGCACCTGCGGCAGTCCGTCGCGGTGTTCGCGGTGGCGATCTATCTGTCCGCGATGGCGGACGGCCCGGTGGAGCGCTTGCCGACCGACCCCGCTACGCGCTGAGCACGGTCGCCGCTCAGGCGGCCTCGTTGTAGGCAAGTTCCGCGGCGCGCCGGATCAGCTCCGGCCCCGCATCGCGCTCACGCGCGCCCTCGGAGAGCATCCGCCGGTACTCGCGCGCACCGGGGGTATGGCTCACGAGCCCGAGCAGGTGGCGCGTGATCGCCGGAAGCCGCTCACCCCGCGACATCTCGCGCTCGGCGTATACGGCCATGCGCTCGAGCTGCGATGCGATGGAGGGCGTACGGTAGTCCGGCTCGATGGCCTCGTAGATCTCGCCCAGCACCATCGGTCGATGGTAGGCCTCGCGACCGATCATGACCCCATCCGCCCACTCGAGCGCCTCGACGCAGGGTGCGGCGGTGCGCAGCCCGCCGTTGAGCATCACCGGCAGGTCAGGGAAATCTTCTTTGAGCCGCCGCACGATGTCGTAGCGCAGCGGCGGGATCTCGCGGTTGTCGGCCGGCGACCAGTTGCCGAGCACCGCGCGGCGCGCATGCACGATGGCGCAGTCGACGCCCACTGCACGGATCGCGACCAAAAAATCGGCCAGGCGGTCGTAGTCCGCCTCGTCGAAACGCTGCATGGCCTGGGCGAGGTCCGACTGCCCCGAGCGCAGCGTGCCGATGCGCATCTTCACGGTGACCGGGATGTCGACGACCTCGCGCATCGCCGCGACACAGTCCGCCACCAACGACGGCTCGTTCATGAGGCACGCACCGAACGCGCCTTTTTGGACCTTGTCGGAGGGACAGCCGCAGTTGAGGTTGATCTCGTCGTAGCCCCACTCCGCGCCGTAGCGCGCAGCGGCGGCGAGGTAATCCGGCTCGCAGCCGCCCAACTGCAGCGCGACGGGGTGTTCTTCCGAGGAGAACTCGAGCAACCGGTCCCGCTCGCCACGCAAGATCGCCGAGGCGGTGACCATCTCCGTGTAGAGGAGCAGGTCCGGCGCGAAGCCACGCAGGAAATAGCGGCAGTGCCGGTCGGTCCAATCCATCATCGGGGCGACCGACACGCGTCGGTCGAGGAAACCCGGAGAAGTCATCGTGAGCCTTTCACGCCGCGTCTGTTGATCAAGTGGCGCAACGATATTTTATCACGCGCACGGGTCAGTGTGACGGGTCGCCCACCCGGTCCACCCGGTCCACCCGCACGCCCTCGGCACGCAACCGCTCGACCAAGCCCTCGGCGCCGAGCAGATGGCCTGCGCCCACGGCCACGAAATCGGTGCCGCTGCCTTCGAGCTCCTGCAGCAGGGTCGCCACCCACGCCTCGTTGCGGCGCACGAACAGCACCTCGAACAATTCAGGGTAAGCCCGGCGCATATCGTCGTTGACCAGACCGGCCAGGGTCTCGAGATCGCCTTGTAACCAAGCCGCCGCGAGCGCGTCGACCATCGTGGCCGCGCGTGCGGCTTCGTCGATCGATTCGAGCAGCATCTGCATCTGCAGCGGCTCAGAGAGCCCGGCCAGGAGATCCACCTGCTGCTCCGCCGTCTCGAGGGCGCGCATCTTCTTGCCTTGGACACCGCCCATCGCACCGACACCGCGATCGACACCAGCGGCCGGGTCGTAGCCCGCCCGCATCACCGGCGCCAGCGACAGCGTGAGCCCGGCGAGCCATGGGCGCATCCGCTCGATGGCTTGGCGGGACAGGCCGTAGGTCTGGAGCGTCGCATCCAATCGCTGCGCCTGTTCGGGGGTCAATCGGCCCGACAACGGTTCGTCATCGGGCGCCATGCCGCGCTCACGCATCAGTCGCTGGGCGTCCGCCATGCCGTCCGGGGACATCTCGACTTCGGTCCAGATCTCCTCCGATCGCGCGAGCGCCGCCTCGATCGCCGGCGTGCTCCAAGCATCGCCGGGTTTGAGGACATGCAGCGTACCGAAAAGGTACATGGTCGAATCCGCATCGCGCGCGACGAACAGCGCCGGGTTCGGTGCAGGCCGCGCTGCAGGCACCACGAATCGATCGTCCGCCATCGCCTGATCGAGCTCGAAGTCGGTCCAGAAGATCTCGTTCTGGATGACGCCCGCGTAGTAGAGCCGAACCCGCCCGGGCTGCACCCAGGACACGCCGGGCTTGCGGAAGAAATCCGAATACAAACGCTCGTGCCAACCGCGCGCGGTCTCGAAGCCGAGCCGCAGGATGGCGAAATCGTCCTTGGCCATCGAGAAGGTCGTCGCCTGCCCCGAGGGATCGGTGATGCGCACCACATGCACCGCTCGGCCCTCGACCGTATCGTCCGCGAGGCGCTCTTGCCGGAAGCCGGGCTCCAGCGCGAAGCGGATCACACCGAACCCGAAATTTTCGGACCATTGCCGGTCAGCCTCGGATGGAGGTTGCGGGCCGTCCAGGGTGTAGGAACGCTGCCCGTCGAAGGTGATGAGGCGCACGCGCTTGCCCTCATGCCAGGATTCGATGCGCACCTTTCCGTCGGCGGCGTGCGCAGCGCCTTTCTGCGCCGGATACACCCGCCACATCTCGTAGCGTTCGTGCCGCTCCGGGCCCTGCGGCGTGTAGAAGACCGCATGACCTCGCATCAGCAGCGTGCGCGGGTGGACCCAAGTCTCACCGCCCGCCGCGGCCTGCGCCTGCGCGATGATCTCGCGGGGCGTGAGCGTTCCTGCACCACTGCCATCGGCTGCAGCAGAAGCGGACGACACCCACAGCGCCAGCAGGATCATCGAGGCGAACTGCAACATGCTCTTGCTCCGCATCCACCGTCCTCCCTGTGGCCCACCGAGCCCGTATCCGGCCAAGATACCGCAGGCCGAGGGTATGATGGCGTATGGAGATGTCCTCGCCCGATTTCTGGATCGCCCTCGGCCAGATCATCATGATCGACATCCTGCTGGGGGGCGACAACGCGGTCGTCATCGCCCTCGCCTCACGCCGCCTGCCCGACGCGCAGCGTAAAAAGGCCATCTTCTGGGGGATCTTCGGCGCCGTGGCGTTGCGCGTGGTGCTGATCTTCTTCGCGCTGCAACTTTTGAAGATCCCGTTCCTGAAGATCATCGGCGGCCTACTGCTGCTCTACATCGGCATCAAGCTGCTGATGCCTCAGGATGACGGCGGCCATGACATCGACGCCAGCACGCATCTCTTCGGCGCCGTGAAGACCATCGTCATCGCCGACGCTGTGATGAGCGTCGACAACGTCATCGGCATCGCCGGCGCCGCCAAGGACCACCTCGGTCTCGTGATCTTCGGCCTGTTGTTCAGCATCCCCATCATCATCTGGGGCAGCCGCTTCGTGCTCACACTGATGGACCGCTTCCCGCTCGTCATCGTGTTCGGCGCGGCGCTGCTCGGCTGGATCGGCGGCGGCATGATCGTCGACGATGTCGTGCTGAAGGACTGGGCGACGCCCTACGGCGCACCACTGCACTACGGCGCCGCAGCTGCGGGCGCACTCTTCGTGGTCGCGGTCGGCAAGCTGCTCGCCCGGCGCGCTCCGGTGCCCGCTGCACACGCGCCGCTCGTGGACCTCGCGTCGCAGGATATCGCGACGCCTGCCGAACCCACGCCGATCAACAAGCCCTCCGACCCGTCCTGAGGATCCCGCCATGCTGACGCTGCTTTTGCCTGTCGACGGTTCCGAGTACTCCGACCGCGCGCTCGATTACGCGATCGCCCGCGCCGCCACAACCCGCGACACCGTCCATGCGCATGTCCTCACCGTGCAAGCACCCATCGTCACGGTGAATGTGAAGCTCTTCGTGAGCCAGGACAGCCTGCAGACCTACTACCGCGAGGAAGGCACGAAGATCCTCGAACCCGCGCTCGCGAAGCTCGCCGCCGCCGGGCTCTCGGCCGAGCCGCACATCGGCGTCGGCGACGCCGGCAAGGTGGTCGTGGATTACGCGGTGGAGAAGGCCGTCGACGAGATCATCATGGGCAGCCACGGACGCGGCGTACTCGCCGGCGCCCTCGTCGGCTCGGTCGCGCAGAAAGTGGTGCACCTCTCGCCGGTGCCGGTGGTGCTGGTCAAATAGCGTCGCGCTCAGCCGCCGCGCAGCTCAGCCGCCGCGCAGCTCCGCCAACTGCTGCCACAGATCGCTTAGGTGCTCCTGCCAGAAGCGCGGGCTCGTGAACCAAGGGAACGCGCGCGGGAACGCCGGGTCTTCCCAGCGCGCCGCGATCCATGCCGCGTGGTGCACCATGCGCAACGCCCGCAGCGGCTCGATGAGATCGCGCTCCCACTCGTCGATGGCATGGAACTGCCGATAGCCGCTAGTCAACTCGTTCCATTGGCCTTCGCGCTCGTCGGGCGTGCCGGAGAGGAACATCCAAAGATCCTGGATGCGCGGCCCCATCATGCAATCATCGAGGTCGACGAACACCGGCCCCTGCTCGCGCCACAGGATGTTGCCGAGGTGACAGTCGCCGTGCAGCCGGATGCGACCGACCGGGCCGATGCGTTCGATCGCCTCATCGACGGCCTCCAGCAACGCCGCCGAGGCCTCGGCGTATTTGTCGGCCGTCGTCTCCTCGAGCAGCGGCGAGGACAACAGCGCATCGCGGGCCTGCCAACCGAGCCGCTCGCTGCTGAGCGTCACCCGATGGCGGAACGGGACCTTCGCACCGATCGCATGCATCCGGCCGAGCGTACGACCGATGAGCTGCAGCGAGTCCTGCGCATCGATCTCGACCGCACGCGCGGCGAGTCGCGGGAACACCGCATAACGCAGGCCTTCGTGCCGGTGCAGCGTGGCATCTGCGAAGCGTTGCGGTGCGGCGACGGGCAGGTCGGCGGCGGCGAGTTCCTCGGTGAAGGAGTGCTCTTCGAGCAACTGCGCATCGCTCCAGCGTCCGGGACGATAGAACTTCAGCACCAATGTGCCGTGCGAGGCCGAACCGATCTGGTAGACCCGGTTTTCATAGGAGTTGAGGGCGAACAGCCGACCGTCGCACTCGATCCCGAGGCGCTCGGCGGCCGCCAGCACTTCATCGGGGGAGAGTCGCGCGAAGGGTTGCGCGTCGGAGGTCGCGACCATCACGCACTCTAGCATGCAGCCGGACTACAATCGGCGCATGGCGAACACAGTCGGCACAGCACAGCCCCTGCGATCCGGCATCCTCGTCACCGGCGGCGCGGGCTACATCGGCAGCCACACGGTGCTGCAACTGCGCGAGCGCGGCGAGCGCGTGGTGGTGCTCGACGACCTCAGCACCGGCTTCCGCCAGGCCGTACTCGACACGCCGCTCGTGTTGGGCGATGTCGCCGATATCGCGCTCGTCACGCGGGTGCTGCGCGAGCACGACGTCGACACCGTACTGCATTTCGCTGCGGCGCTCAGCGTCCCGGAGTCCGTGCGCGACCCGCTCAAATATTACGGCAACAACACCGCCGGCACGCGCGCGCTGCTCGCGGCCTGCACCGCCCACGGCGTCTCGCAGTTCGTGTTCTCCTCGACGGCGGCCGTGTACGGCATCCCCGACGGCGGACGCGCCGGTGAAGACCACCCCACCCGCCCCATCAACCCCTACGGCCGCTCGAAACTCGTGACCGAGTGGATGCTGCGGGATGTCGAGACTGCGGCGGGGGCGACGGGAGCGTTGCCGCTGCGCCATGTCGCCCTGCGCTATTTCAATGTCGCGGGCGCCGAGGGCTCTGGCCGCATCGGCCAGTCGCGGCGCGATGCCTTCCACCTCGTGCATGTCGCTGCAGAGCATGTCGTCGGCCAGCGCGACCATGTCGCGATCTTCGGCACCGACTACCCGACGGCCGACGGCACCGCCGTGCGCGACTACCTGCATGTCGAAGACCTCGCGCGCGCGCATCTCGATGCGCTCGACTACCTGCGCCGCGGCGGCGAGTCGACCACGCTCAATGTCGGCTATGGCCACGGCTACAGCGTGCGCGAGGTGCTCGCAGCCGTGGCGCGCGCCGCGGGCCAGCCGCTCACCCTGCGCGAAGGCCCACGCCGCGCCGGCGATCCGCCGGAACTGGTGTCCGAGGCTTCCGCCATCCGCCGCGTGCTCGGCTGGCAGCCGCAGCGCGACGACCTCGATCTCATCGTCCGCAGCGCGATCGACTGGGAGCGCAAGCTCCCGGGGCTCGGGTGGCGATGAGCCGGACGCACGCGGAGCTCAAGGCACGACAGCGCGCCGAGCGGCACACCCATGCCGAGGGTCTCGCGTTCCGCGTTCATCGCGCGCTGAGTTGGCTCGAGCGTGCGGCGATGGAGGTCGGCCCTGCGGGGACTGCGGGCGATGGTGACCCCGACGCGCAGTTCATCTTCCTCTGGATCGCCTTCAACGCCGCCTACGCCACCGAGATCACGGACGCGCACCGCGATGGCGAACAGAGCGCGTTCAACGCGTTCCTCGGCGTGCTGCTGGAACTCGACGGCCAGAACCGCCTTGCTGACCTCGTCTGGACGCAGTTCCCCGGCCCCATCCGCGGCCTGCTGGACAACAAGTTCCTCTACCGTGACTACTGGAACGCGCACAACGGCCGACTCCCGCCGGAGGCCTGGAAGCCGCGCTTCGAGGCGGCCAAGGCGCACGCCAACAAGGCGCTTGGTCGCGGCGACACCCTCGCGGTGCTCGGCGTCACGCTCGATCGCATCTACACCTTGCGCAACCAACTGGTGCACGGCGGCAGCACCTGGAACGGCACCGTGAACCGCGAGCAGGTGCGCGACTGTGCACGGTTCATGTCCGCGCTCGTGCCCGTGATCATCGAGATCATGATGGATCATCCGCGGACCGTCTGGAGCGGCGCGGTGTACCCGGTGGTCGCGGACTAGCATCGCGATCTCGCGCGATTTCTGCGCGATTCGCCCAGATTCAAGGCTCGGCGAAACCGACGCGGCTCGATAGCCTCGTCCGGGCTTGACACCACCTATTTTCGTCACTACATTAATGATGGACATCACCTACGATCCGGTGAAACGGCAGCGCACGCTCGAAGAGCGCGGCCTAGACTTCGAGGATGCGTCGATCGTGTTCTCAGGCATCACGTTCGAGGTGGTCGATACACGACGCGACTATGGCGAAGAACGGCGGATCTGCTTCGGCCGTCTTGCTGGCCGGATCCTGGTGGTCGGATTCGTACAGCGTGGCGAAGTGCGCCATGTGTTCAGCATGAGGAAAGCCAATGCCCGCGAAACGATCCGCCTCGCGCCGATCCTGGAGTTCGGACCTGAAGAAAGTTGACGCTACGCCGATCAAGCGCGCGCATTACCGTGAGCTACCGGCGCTGACGGAACAGATGATCGCGCGCGGTGAGGTTCGTCGTGCGGGGCGTCCGCGTGCGAAAAACCCTCGCGTGCAACTGACGATCCGCTTGCCGGCCGATGTGCTGGCCCGCTGGAAAGCGACGGGCCCGGGTTGGCAGACGCGGATGGCCGAACGGCTATCGCGCTGACTGCGCGTCGCTTTCTGCGCTGCCCCGCAGCGGCGTGAGGTGCAGCAACCCGAACATCAGCGTGAAGGCGATGCTCACCGCGAGCGGCCCGCGATAGCGCTTCACCCGCTGCCAGAAGATCGGCAGCTCGATGGCGTGGAGGACGAGGAAAACTGCGGCGATCCACGGCGCGTAGGGGAACACCCCGTCCGGCAGCCAACCCGCAAGCCGCGCCACCGCCGCGGCATAGAGCACGATGCAGAGGACCTTGCCGGCCAGCAGCCAGGGAGCCAGACCGCTCATGCGACCCGCCGACGCTTCTCGGCCTGCGCGAGATCGTAGGTCGCCTGCAGATTCATCCACAAACGCGCAGATGTCTTCAGTGCTTCCGCCAGATCGAGCGCCGCCTCTGCGGTGATACCCCGTTTGCCCTTGATCAACTCGTTCAGTCGCGCTCGAGTCCAGCCCACAGTACGGGCGAACGAGACTTGAGAGATCCTCGCCGGCGCCAAGAATTCCTCTAAAAGGATCTCGCCGGGGTGAAAGGGATTGGAGGGCTCCCAAGCCGAGCGGGAAGTGGCGTCCCCAAGGGGATTCGAACCCCTGTTACTGCCGTGAAAGGGCAATGTCCTAGGCCTCTAGACGATGGGGACGCCGAAACCCCGAAATTGGTGGAGCCAGGCGGGATCGAACCGCCGACCTCTTGCATGCCATGCAAGCGCTCTCCCAGCTGAGCTATGGCCCCAAAAGAGGGAGGGGAAGGTACGGAACCCCCCCGATAAAGTCAAGGTTGAAGCGCCCGATCCAGCCTCGCCATCGACCGCTCGCGGCCAAGCAGCTCCAGGGTGAGGTCGATGGGCGGGGAGATGGTGTTGCCGGTCACCGCCACCCGCAGCGGCTGGGCGACCTTGCCGAGGCCGATGCCGCGGGCTGTGGCGAACGCGTTCAGCGCAGCGTTGAGCGGCGCCGCGGTCCAGTCCGTGACGCCCTCGAGCGTCGCGCGGAGCGCCGTGAGCACTTCCCTACCTTCATCGCTCAGGTGCTTGGTGGCCGCCTTGGCGTCGAGTTCGACCGCCTCGCCGAAGAAGTAGCGGCTCGCCTGCGCCATCTCCTTGAGCGTCTTCACGCGCTCGCGCTGCGCGACCACGATGCGCGCAAGGAAGGCATCATCGGCGCCCGGCCCCGTCGCGATATCGATGCCCACGCGCGCAAGGTGCGGCTTGAGATACGGCACCACGGTCGCGGGATCGCTGTGCATCAGGTGCTGCTGGTTGAGCCACAGGAGCTTCTCGGGGTTGAAAGCCGAGGCTGACTTGTTCACATCGGCGATGTCGAACGCGGCGACCATCTCGGCGCGCGTGAAGACCTCTTGGTCGCCGTGGGACCAGCCGAGGCGCACCAGATAATTGAGCAGCGCATCGGGCAGATAGCCGTCCTCCTCGTACTGCAGCACGCTCACGGCGCCGTGGCGCTTGGAGAGCTTGGCACCGTCCGGGCCGAGGATCATCGGCACATGCGCGTAGACCGGGATCTTCGCGCCGAGCGCTGCGAGCATGTTCATCTGCCGCGGCGTGTTATTGAGATGGTCATCGCCGCGGATGACATGCGTCACGCCCATGTCGGCGTCGTCCACCACGACGCAGAAATTGTAGGTCGGCGTGCCGTCGCCGCGCGCGATCACGAGGTCATCGAGCTCGCTGTTGCGGAACACCACGCGGCCGTGCACCTGGTCCTCCACCACCACCTCGCCCTCGAGCGGGTTGCGGAAGCGGATGACGGGATCCACGCCGGGGCGCGAGTCCGTGCGGTCGCGCCAGCGTCCGTCGTAGCGCGGCTTTTCTTTGCGCGCCATCTGCTCGGTGCGCAGCTGCTCGAGCTCTTCTTTGGTGCAGTAGCAACGATAGGCCTTGCCCTCGGCGAGCCACTGCGCGATGACTTCCTGGTAGCGCGGGAAGCGCGCCGTCTGGAAATACGGGCCCTCGTCGTGCGCGAGGCCGAGCCACTGCATGCCCTCGACGATCACCCGCACCGCCTCGTCCGTGGAGCGCTCACGGTCGGTGTCCTCGACGCGCAGGATGAACTTCCCGCCGTGCCGACGGGCGTACAGCCAGGAGAAGAGGGCCGTCCGGACGCCGCCGATGTGCAGCAGGCCGGTGGGACTTGGGGCAAAACGGGTGACGACGCTCATGGGGGGCGAAGTCTAGCGCAGCCGCCCCGCCCGTCGTAGAATCTCGCCCCTTTCCCGGGCGGGCGGTTAGCTCAGCGGTAGAGCACTGCTTTCACACGGCAGGGGTCACTGGTTCGATCCCAGTACCGCCCACCAAATATCGAAATTAAGTCAGATTGTTACGATATCGGCGCTCAGGTCACCGCCAGTAGTGGCCTAAAAACGCCCTACACAGCGCGCCGAGTACTGGCACCCCCAGTTCAAAACGGGCCCCTCTGACGCGCCCTTTCCACTTTCTGCTAGCTCGACCCCCACCCCCGGGGTACCCCCGCCAACAAACCGGTTCTCGCGCCGCTGCCGCGTCAACTCCTCGCGCTCGGCGCTGCTGAGCCCCCCGGCCGCAGCAACATTTCGCAGGCGTGCGAGCACAGATGCGACCACATTACGCGACTTCGTCATTGAACAGCCTCGAGGTATGGCCCCATCACCTTCGCCTGTCTCAGCAGCTCCGCCGTGCGAAGGATCTCGCGGTTGCTGATCTTCTTGCGGGCACGCGCGAACCGAAGCGCTTCAACGGCCACCTCGAGGCCGATGCGGTTGCGGTATCGGAAGCAATCGACGAGGGTTCGAGCGACGCTATAGACCCGCACCGTCGTGCCATCGATCGAATGGGTTTCGATACCCGCATCGAAATGCTCCGCCGCGAACCGATGCACGGTTACCGGTGGCGTACGCAGTCGCAGGCCGGAGTAGTTCCCTCGTGGAACGGCCACGTGTACGCGACGTGGGATCTGCGTGGTGATGCCATGAAATGCGAGGGCAGACTCCAGACATACGACTGCATCCGGTGACTTGCGCGCAACCACGGCGAGATCCGGGTTACTGAACTCCCTAGCTCCCGCTGAGCGATACAGTCCCCTCGCCAGCCGCTCCAGACGTCCCTCTTGCAGCAGTCCGTACAGGGCGGCCGGGTGCACGCCCGCCGCCAGTGCTTCGCTGGTGCTCATTACGCCGCCGTGACGCCGAAAGACGGCCAGCGCTTTGCGAGTGTCGCGGGTCTGTTTCATGCGGATAATTATAGAGCCATATTTCTTTTATTGGTACTTTTTTTATCCAAGGCAGGTCACGATTTGCCGCTGTGGCCCGAGCCATTTTCGGCAGTTCATGGCAACGCGCTCCGACGCTGTCAGCCTCATTTTTCTACGAGAAATCAAGGCTTTCGGGAGCGTCCCCTGCCGAAATCTGTCCCACTATAACCCTGTCCGCAGGATGGATTTCAGGGGTCACTGGTTCGATCCCAGTACCGCCCACCATCACTCCCCGGGGTCGAACGGCAGCGCGTATCGGGTCCCCCGCTTCTCGCCCGTCCGCACCAACGCACCCCACTCGACGAGCTCCGCAAGATCGCGCCCCGCGGTCGCGGCCGATGCGCCGGTCAGCGCCGTGTACTTGCCGGCCGAGAGCCCGCCCACGAACCCGCCCGGCCCGTCGCGCATCACGCGCAGGAGAACTTTTTCCTGGCGCAGGTTGAGCCGCCCGCGCAGCCGGTCGAGCAGCCGGGTCTTGTGGATGACGAACTCGATGGAGGCGAGCGCGCTGCGCTGCGCCTCGAGCACGCGATCAGCGAACCAATCCAACCACGCATCGACCTCGAGCGAACGGCTCGCCGCCGACAGCGCATCGTAGTAGCGCGACCGATGCCGCTGCAGCACGAGCGAGAGCGCGGTGAACGCCGGCCGGCCCGCGCCCTGCGCCAACGCCATCTCCGCGATCGCGCGCCCCACGCGGCCGTTGCCGTCCTCGAAAGGATGCAGGCTCTCAAAATAAAAGTGCGCGAGACCGGCACGCGTCACCGCCGGCAAGGGCGCAGCACCGTCGGACGCCGTCGCCGCGAACCAGTCGAGGAACGCCGCCATCTCGCGCGGCACGACCGCGGAGGGCGGCGCCTCGAAATGCACCTTCGGCTCGTAGACCGGTCCCGACACGATCTGCATGGGCTCATCGTGAGCGCGGTATCCGCCGAGCTGCGCGAGATCGGTCCGCCCCTGCATGAGCTCGCGATGCCACTCGAAGAGCAGCGCCTCGGTGAGGGGTCCGTTGAAGTTGCGATAGACGCTGCTCAGCATCGCGGCGACGCCCCGTTCGGCGGGGCCGACCCGGCGCCCGTCCACCTGCAGACCGAACTGCCGCCGCAGCGACGACTGCACGCTGTCGCGGTCCAGCGTCTCGCCTTCGATCTCGGAGGTCTTGAGCGCCTCGGTGCCGATCAGGTCGAGGACGACCGTCAGCCGCTCATCGTCAGGCAGATGGCTGGCCGCACCCACCGCGACACCGCTGCCGCGCAGGAACTCGGCCTCCCGCGCCGCGAAGGCGTCGGGCCGGTACCGGAAGCGGGGCCAGTCGGGGTGCTGCCAATTCCATTGCATGAGCGATAAAATATCATGATATCGCTCATTAATATGCCTTTATGTGAGCGATATCAGTGATCCGCCGCCACCGCGCCTAGGGTGGCGAGCAGTGCGAGCACCTCGGCGGTCTTCTGCTGCATCAAGGCCTCGCTGCCGCGGGCTTCCACATTGAGCCGGATCAGCGGTTCGGTGTTCGAGCCGCGCAGGTTCAGGCGCCACGCGCCCGCGCCCGCCCCAGCCGCACCCTCGAACTCCATCGACAACCCGTCCGTGTGGTCGACCGAGGTCGCCTGCGACGCGTAGTGCGCCTGCACTGCGGCGATGGCGCCCGGCACATCCGGGATGCGGCGGTTGATCTCGCCGCTGCAGGGGAAGAGCCGCATGCGCTCACCGACAAGATCCGCGAGCGACTGGCCCGAGGCGCAGATGCGCTCGAGCACCAAGAGCCAGGGGATCATGCCGCTGTCGCAGTAGGCAAAGTCGCGGAAGTAGTGGTGCGCGCTCATCTCGCCGCCGTAGGCGCCGTCGACCTCACGCATCTTCTGCTTGATGAACGCATGGCCCGACTTGCAGAGCACCGGCACGCCGCCATGCGTGCGCACGATGTCGAGCGTGTTCCAGGTGAGGCGCGGGTCGTGGACGATGCGCGCACCGGGCTCCTGCTCGAGGAAGGACTGCGCAAGCAGACCGACGAGGTAGTAGCCCTCGATGAAACGGCCCGTATGGTCAAAGAAAAAGCAGCGGTCGAAGTCGCCGTCCCAAGCGAGGCCTACATCGGCGCCGTGCTGGCGGATCGCCTCGATGGTCGGCGCGCGGTTGGCCTCGAGCATCGGGTTGGGCACGCCGTTCGGGAAGTGGCCGTCGGGCGCGTGACGCACCTTGATGAACTCGAACGGCAGATGCGGCTCAAGCAGATCGACGAATGGCCCCGCCCCACCGTTGCCGGGGTCGACGACGACCTTCAGGCGACGCAGCTTGCTGCGGTCGATGTACGACAACAGATGCTCGATGTACCGCGCGCGCGTATCGAGCGTGTGGCGCGTGCCCGGGCGCCCGCCCGTCGCAGCGACCGGCGCCGGCAGCCGCCCCTCGCGGATCATCGCCGCCATCTCCTTCAAGCCCGTGTCGGCACTGATCGGGCGCGACCCCTCGCGCACGAACTTCATGCCGTTGTAATCGGGCGGGTTGTGGCTCGCCGTGACCATGATGCCGCCGTCGAACGCGCCGCCCGCGCCGTCACCCGCCGCGGTCGCGTAGTACACGCCCTCGGTGCCGCAAAGTCCGATGTCGTAGACATCGACGCCGCTCTCGAGCAGGCCCTGCGTGAGCGCTGCCGCGAGCGCTGGGCTCGTCAGGCGCATGTCGTGCCCCACCACGACGCGCTTGGGCTTCACAAAGCCTGCGTAGGCACGGCCGACCGCACGCGCGAGGTCTTCGTTGATCTCGTCGGGGATACGGCCGCGGATGTCGTAGGCCTTGAAAGCAGAGAGATTCATGTCATGTGCTCTGACTATCCCGCCCGTACCGGTCCTCGAAGCGGACGATGTCGTCCTCGCCGAGGTAGC
>CALGVD010000020.1 GCA_937920275.1 uncultured Pseudomonadota bacterium | reverse complement strand
GGCTGCAATGCCCAGATCGCCGCGAACAGCACCACCCCGACGGAGAGCGCGAAACGATCGCGTCGACGCGCACGAAGCCGCAGCAGCACGATCGCTGCGCCGATCACGATCAGCGCGCCGAGCAGCCAGCGCCAACTGTGTTCCAGCGCGTGCACGATCCGCGAGGTGAGCGGCTCGGGTGGCGGCGTGGCGTCTGTGAGCGTGCCGCCCAGCAGATCGTCACCGAAGGCGGACTGGATCGAGAGCGCAAGCGCCGCCGACGCGCCGGGCGCCAACGGCGTGATGGGCACCCTGTACTGTCCGGGCGTCTCCTCTTCGGCGACGACTTCCGCCGCCTCGCCCAGCGTCACGGCCACCCGCGCGCCCGTCACCGGCTCGTTCGTGTCGTAGCGGTCGAGCCAGAGATCGAGGTGGTCGCCGTGTGACTGCACGACCGCCTCGTAGAGCTCCGAGGTGAGTTCGACGACGCTGCGCCCGGCGATGCCGCCCACCGTTGCGGAAGCGGCGACCGTCGCGGCCACCGCGTCCGAACCTTCATCGGCGTGATCATGACCCTCGTGCGCGAGCGCAGCGCTGGTCGCGATCAACGACAGACAGACGAGCACCGCACGCAACCCTTGCAGCACGGCAGACTTCGGCGGAGGACAGAGAACGCGGGACATGGCAGACCTCGGACACGGCAACTCGGACGCGGCCCCGTGAGGGACCGGCATTCGACATCAGCGGTGAGATCGGCCTAGATCTGCAGACGAGCGGAGCGGCCGGCGATGGCACCGGCGAGACTGCCCATCGAGTATCGATCAGGCGCGTCGGAGCCGTACGCATCGAGGCGTGACGGCAGCAATTCGGGCAGCGGGGACGCGATGCCGCCGGCGTGGACGAGCAGACCACTCGACTGGACGACCAGCGCCCACCCGGTCGAGCCCGACGCGGCGTTGACGGACTCGTCGATCGCCGGGAGGTGTTCGGGGGCCGCCGGCTTCGCCGTCGCCGTTGCATCCGCCATCGACTCGCAGTGGCTGGCTGCCGCGACCACCCGCGACCCGTCAACACCCTCGAGGCAATAGGCGAGCGGACCCGCGAGCGCCGGCACAACAAACGCCAGCAACACCAGCGAGACGATCACTCGCGGTGCACGGGCGGCAAAGGCTCGGAGTCGGCGCAACATCGAGCGACCGTACCGGAGCCCCGGCGACGGGTCAACCGTCAGGGGAACTTGATCTTGCCCGGGGAGGGCATGCCCCCCGCGTCCGGTACGACGATGCGCGAGGCGGACTCGCGGCGCATCTGCTGCGCCTCCTCGATGGCGTCCTCGAGCGCTTGCTTGACGGCCTCGGGGAACTTCGCGATCGCCGAGGCGAGATCCGTCGCGTCGATCTCGAAGCCGAGCGGCAGGACACCACCCGGGGTCATGAGTTGCGTCTGGCCGAGCCAGAGCGCCGGCCGCGCAGCATCCGGCGAGCCGTCGGCGAGCACGGGCACGAGACGCCGCAGCGTACCGGCACGCCGGTCGGTGTAGGTCTCCTCGCGGTAGAGGCTGTCCTGGTCGATCCTGATGTCGGGCAATCCGAGGTCCTGGGTGCTCATGGTCGGCTCCGTGCGAATGATTCGTTGATGCTGTCGAGGGTCGCGGGCGCGCCGTGCTGGCGGATCAGCGCCTTGCGGCGGAAGAACCGGAGGTATCCGGCCGCGCCCATGCGCGAACCGCCGAGCCCGGACAGTTTGAAGGAGTGCTTCTCAGCCTCGTGGCACATGGCGGTGAGCGAACCGTCGTTGAGGCTGATGCCGCCGGCATCGAGCTGCCGTCCGATGGCCTCGGCCTCTTCGAGGGTGCCGGCGATCACCGCGGCGGACAACCCGTACTCGCCATGGTTGGCGAGCGCGATGGCCTCCTCGACGGTGTCGAAGGGCATCACGGGGATCACGGGGCCAAAGGTCTCTTCGGTCATGATCGCCATCGAGTGATCGACATCGACCAGCACGGTCGGTCTCAACCACTTGCCGCCATGGTCCAAGATCTCACCGCCGCAGAGCACGCGAGCGCCCTTGGCGCGCGCATCGACGAGCTGCGCCGCGACGGTATCGGCCTGCGGGCCGAAGATGAAGGGTCCGATCGTCCCCGCATGGATGTCCGGCCAGTTGGGCTCGACGCGCTGCGCCTTCGCGACGAGCCGCTCGATGAAGGGCGCGAAGATGCGACGGTCGACATAGACGCGCTCGAGGCTCTGGCAGGCCTGGCCGGTGGCGAGACATGTGGCGCGCAGCGCGACATCCGTGGCGCGCTCGAGATCGGCGCTCGCGGTGACGATCAGCGGATCGTTGCCGCCGAGTTCGAGGAATGCCGGGACGAAATGCCGCGCCGCGTTCTCGGCGACCTTGCGGCCGGTGGCGACGCTGCCCGTGAAGCAGACGACATCCGCGGCGGCGACGAGCTGTTCACCGGTCTCGCGGCCACCCGGCTGCAGGCGGAACACCGCGGCGAGCTCAGGGACGGCGGCGATGCTCTGCATCGCGGGGATCGCGAAACGCGGCGTGACCTCGCTCGGCTTCACGAACACCGCACAGCCGGCGAGCAACGCCGGCACCGCATCGATGAAGCAGAGCGCGACCGGGAAGTTCCAGGGGCTGATGACGCCCACCAGCGGATACGGCACATACTGCGAGCGGTAGCTGATGGTCGGCAGCGTCGCAGAACGGAAGTCCTCTTCTTGCGCAAGCGCGGGTACCGCCCGGCTCCAGCGGTCGATCATGCCCAGCACCGAGTGGAACTCGCTGACCGCGAGCAGGTGGCGACCGGTGTCGGCAGCGAGCGCGGCGACGATCTCGGTCTCGCGCGACAGCCATTCCGCGCGCCAGCGACCGAGCACCTCGATGCGATGGGCGAGCGGCGCCGCAGCCCAGGCCGGCTGTGCCGCTCGCAACCCCGTGAGCATCGCCGTCAGCGTGGCGGCCGAAGGGGCCTCGAAACGATGATCAGGCAGTCCGGTGCGCGGGTTGCGGACGGCGAAAGATTGCGCAGGGTCGGCGACTGCCATGGCGGTCATCTTGCAACAGCGAGGCGGCGCTGCAAAGTCTCGATGAACGGTCGGTCCGCTTCGAGGATGTCCTCGGCATCGAGCGCCGCAGGCGCGACCCACTTCAGGCGTTGACCGTCGAGCGCCCGCGCAGCGCCGATGAAGTGCGGCACGAGGAAGCAGCGCAACTCGATGCAGCGGTCGGGGTAATCATGGCGCAGCGTGAGCAGATGTTCGGGCGGGCCAGCCTCGCGCGACAGATCGATATCAAGCTCTTCGGCGAGTTCGCGCGCGAGGGCGATGACATCGGGCTCGCCGGCTGCGACCTTGCCCCCGGGGAACTCCCAACGGCCGGCCAAGTGCTTGCCGGGTGGGCGTTGGGCGATGAGCACCGCGCCAGCTCGATCAACGATCGCAGCGGCCACCACCGGCACGACCGGCACGACCGGCACGACCGGCACGATCGGTCGCGCGGCGTCGCCTACTCCAGCTGCCCGTGACACTGCTTGTATTTCTTGCCTGATCCGCAGGGGCAGGGCTCGTTGCGGCCGACCTTGCGCTCATTGCGCACGACGGGCGCCTCCTGCGCATCATCGACCGCGCCCGCGGCAGGCGCCTCGGCGGACGGCGCAACCGCCAGCGCCGACTGGGCCTCCGCGTGCTGCAACTGCAAGGCCGCAAGCAACCGTCGCTGCCGCTCTTCCTCTTCGCGCTGCAGATCGGCTTCGCTGCGCACATCGATGCGCGCGAGCACCGAGGCGGTATCGAACTTCACGCGATCGAGCATCGCACTGAAGAGTTCGTAGGCCTCGCGCTTGTACTCGTACCGATAATCCTTCTGCGCGTAGCTGCGCAGATGGATGCCTTGACGGAGGTAATCCATGCCGGCCAGATGCTCGCGCCAGTGCTGGTCGAGGGTGCGCAACACGACATCTTTTTCGAGATGCTGTGCCAACTCGGGACCGAAACGGGCGGTCTTGGTGTCGTACGCGGCGGCCACCGCCTCCTGCACGCGCCCGCGCAGCGTCTGCTCGTCCATCGCGGGTTCGGCGGCGAGCCAGGTTGCCGGGTCGATGTCGACGAAGAAATCCTTGCGCAGACCGTCGCGCAGGCCATCGAGGTCCCAGTCCTCACGCGGCACGTTGCGCGGCAAGGCCTGATCGAGCAGGCGGCCGACCACATCGGCTTGGATGCCACGCACGGCGGTGCCGAGGTCGGTCGCACCCATGATCTCGGTGCGTTGCTGGTAGATGACCTTGCGCTGGTCGTTGGCGACATCATCGAACAACAGCAGCTGCTTGCGGATGTCGAAGTTGTGCGACTCGACCTTACGCTGCGCGGTCTCGATGCGTCGGCTGAGCATGCGGCTCTCGATGACCTCGCCTTCCTGCATGCCGGCGGCCGACAGCAATCGCTTGGTGAAGTTCGGATCGCCGAAGATGCGCATCAAGTTGTCTTCCATCGACAGATAGAAGCGCGAGGAACCCTGGTCGCCTTGGCGGCCGGAGCGACCGCGCAGCTGGTTGTCGATGCGGCGCGACTCATGGCGCTCGGTGCCGATGATGTGCAGGCCACCGGAGGCGAGCACGGCGTCGTGACGCTGCTGCCACGCGCTGCGCGTCGCCTCGCGGACCGCATCATCCGCGTCGGGCGGCAAGGCGTGGAGCTCGGCTTCGAGGTTTCCGCCGAGGACGATGTCCGTGCCGCGACCTGCCATGTTGGTCGCGATCGTGATCGCCCCGGGGCGGCCGGCCTGCGAGATGATGTGCGCTTCGCGCTCGTGCTGCTTGGCGTTGAGCACCTCGTGCACGACACCTTCTTTCTGCAGGAGCCCGGAGAGCAGCTCGGAGCTCTCGATCGAGGCGGTACCGACCAGCACCGGCTGCTGGCGCTCGACGCAATCGCGGATGTCTTCGACCACCGCCCGGTACTTGTCGTCCTGGTTGAGGAACACAAGATCAGGGTGGTCTTTGCGGACCATCGCGCGGTGGGTCGGGATGACCATCACCTCGAGCCCGTAGATCTGCATGAACTCGGGCGCTTCGGTGTCCGCGGTGCCGGTCATGCCCGAGAGTTTTTTGTAGAGCCGGAAGTAGTTCTGGAAGGTGATCGATGCGATGGTCTGGTTCTCTTCACGGACCCGCACGCCTTCCTTGGCCTCGACCGCCTGATGCAAGCCCTCGGACCAACGGCGTCCCGGCATGGTGCGGCCGGTGAACTCATCGACGATGACGATCTCGCCGTTGCGCACGATGTACTCGACATCGCGGCGATAGAGCGCATGGGCGCGCAACGCGGCGTTCAAGTGGTGCATCAGCCGGATGTTCGAGGGGTCGTAGAGGCTCTCGCCCTCGCGCAGCAAGCCTGCGCCGATCATCAGCGCTTCGACATGTTCGTGGCCGGCCTCGCTGAGATGCACCTGGCGCTGTTTCTCGTCGACCGAATAGTCGCCGTCACCTTCAGGTTCGTCGCGTCCGGGCGGCGGCCCCTGCATGCGTTCGAGGCGCGGCACCAGACGGTTGATGGCGACATAGGTCTCGGTGCTCTCCTCGGCCGGCCCGGAGATGATGAGCGGCGTGCGCGCTTCGTCGATGAGGATGGAGTCGACCTCGTCGACGATCGCGAACGAGAGCGCGCGCTGCACACGGTCATCCAGACGGAACGCGAGGTTGTCGCGCAGGTAGTCGAAGCCGAACTCGTTGTTGGTGCCGTAGGTGATGTCGCAGGCATAGGCCGCGCGCTTCTCCTCCGTCGTCTGCCCGTTGCGGATCACGCCGACGGTCAAGCCGAGGAACCGGTAGATGGGACCCATCCAATCGGCGTCGCGCTGGGCGAGGTATTCGTTGACCGTGACGATGTGCACGCCCTCGCCCGGCAAGGCGTTGAGATACGCCGGCAGGGTCGCCATGAGCGTCTTGCCCTCGCCGGTGCGCATCTCCGCGATGCGGCCGCGGTGCAAGGCGAGACCGCCGACCAACTGGACATCGAAATGCCGCATCCCGAGGGTGCGGCGAGAGGCCTCGCGCACCACGGCGAAGGCCTCCGGCGCGAGCTTGTCCAAGGTCTCCCCGGCGGCGAGCCGAGCGCGGAACTCGGCGGTCTTGGCACCGATCGCCTCGTCGGACAGGGCTTGCAGCGCCGACTCGAAGCCGGTCGCGGCGTGCGCCTCACGCAAGGAGGCCTTGACGAGGCGGTCGTTGCGACTGCCGAAGACGCGGGTAAGCAGGTTGAGCACGCGCGGGGAACCCCAGGAAAAAGGAGCGGTATTCTACGGGGTTATGAGGCCGACACGCAGGATTGCAAGCCCGGGGCGGTGCGCGGGCGGCCGCCCGACGACCCAAACCCTGCCCAAACCCTGATGGATCAGCCCCCGATATAGGCCAAGGGGTTGACGGGCGCCCCGTTCCGCAGAACCTCGAAATGCAGGTGGGTACCGGTCGATCGCCCCGTGGAGCCCATCCGGGCGATCTGCTGGCCACGGCTGACCATATCCCCCGCCCGCACGGTGAGGCGTGAATTGTGGGCGTAGCGGGTGACATAGCCGTCGCCGTGGGTGACTTCGACGGTGATCCCGTAGCCGTCCTTGACGCCCGCGAAACTCACCACCCCCGCGCCGACCGCGATGATGGCGTCGCCGTGGTTGCCCGCAAAATCGACGCCTTTGTGCAGCGCGGAGCGCCCGGTGAAGGGGTCTTGGCGCCAACCGAACCCGGAGGAGCGGAATCCGCGCAACACCGGCAGACCGTCCGGAACGATCTGTTCGCGCAGTTCTTGACGCAACAGCACCCGCTCGATCGCGCCGAGCTGGGAAGTGCGCTGCGCGAGACGACCCTCGAGATCATCGATGAGACGGGTGATATCGGGCGCTTGGACGGGCTGGCCGGACTCTTCCTCCGGGCCACCGGTCGCAGGTGCGGTACCGAAATCGAACTCGCGTGAATCGAGGTCGGCGAGCTCGGCGACGCGCTTACCGAGTGCATCGAGCCGCAAGATATGGGCGTTGGCCTGACCGATGCGCGCTGCGAGCGCATCGACGCGCTCCTGCAGTTGCTGACGCAGATCGGCCACTTCTGACTTCTGCAGCAGCGCCGCGCGCGCGAGGCTGATCGGGCTGCCGTCGAGGGATTGGGCGCGCTGCCCGAGCGAGACGCCCGCGACGAAGACACTGCCGAGCAGCATCATGACGCCGCAAGCCGCCGCCCCCAGCATGAGTCGGGAGGAGAGTTCGACGCGGACGACACCCGATGCCCGCTGCCACAGCAGGGACAGGCTCACTGTCGAGGCTCCGACGGGGGAGCCGAGCGGAACGCGCAGTCCGCCGTCTTGGACGATGGCATAGTTACCCCCCCGATGTCCTGAGCGAGGCCAGCCGATCCTGGCCGCCCGAACGATAAACAGCAGCGACTATGCCGAAACCCCCCGACCGACACAACCCATCCAAAGCGATCCGCCGGCCGTCTCGTCAGCGCCCCGCTAAAAAACCTAATAGCATCAATGACTTGCTTTCCGGGAGCGGGCTCCTGCAGCAGGCCATCCGGCGTCAGACAGGGCGCGAAGCGTTCTGGCGCGAGTTCCTGGGGGGGCGGCTATCGCCCGAACTTGCCGCGCGGGTCACGCAGATCGTCGAGCGCGAAGGGGGCTTGACGGTGTACGCCGAGTCCGCCGCATGGTCCGCACGCCTGCGGTTCGCGATCGCGGAACATTGGGAGGCCGTGCAGGCCGCGAGCCCCGGGATCAGCCGTTGGGCGGTGCGGGTTCAGCCCGCCGCTGCGAGGACGGGCGCGCGCACATAGGAGATCGGCGCGTCTTCCGGACGCTCGAAGACCACCGCCTCCCAGGCGTCGGTGTCTGCGAGCAGCGTGCGCAGCAGACGGTTGTTGAGTCCGTGACCGGACTTGAAACCGGTGAACTCGCCGATGAGGCTGTAGCCGAGCAGGTAGAGGTCGCCGATCGCATCGAGGATCTTGTGCTTGACGAACTCGTCCTCGTAACGAAGACCGCCCTCGTTCAATATCTTTGAATCATCGAGCACGATCGCGTTCTCGAGGTTGCCGCCGAGCGCGAGGTTGCGCGAGCGCATGTACTCGAGGTCGCGCATGAAGCCGAAGGTCCGGGCGCGGCTGATCTCCTTGAGGAACGAGGTCGTCGAGAAATCCATCGTGGCGCGCTGCGCGCGGCGCTTGAAGATCGGGTGGTTGAACTCGATCTCGAAATTGACCTTGAAGCCGTCGAACGGGTCGAACTGCGCCCACTTGTCGCCGTCCTCGACGCGCACGGTCTTGCGGATGCGGATGAAACGCTTCGGGGTACGCTGCTGTTCGATGCCCGCTGACTGCAGCAGGAACACGAACGGACCGGCGCTGCCGTCCATGATCGGCACTTCGGGCGCGCTGACCTCGACCAAGGCGTTGTCGATGCCGAGGCCGGCGAACGCGGAGAGCAGGTGCTCGACAGTGGAGACCTTGGCATCGCCATAGATCAACGAGGTGCCGAGCGTGGTCTCACCGACGTTCTCGGCGCGCGCGGGGATGTCGACCGGCTCCGGCAGGTCGGTCCGCCGGAAGACGATACCGGTGTCGGGCGCTGCGGGGCGCACCGTCATCAGTATCTGTTTCCCGGTGTGCAGACCGACGCCCGAGGCGCGGATGATGTTCTTGATCGTACGCTGGCCGACCATGGTCTCTCCCCGCTCTGGAACGGGCACCCGCAGACCGCAGGTGCCAGCCGTGGCGGCAGCGCAGGATGTTACCGGAAAGTGACGGGCTCAGTCGGCCTGGCGGCGCAGGAAGGCCGGGATGTCGAGGATCTCCTCGTCAGCCTCCGGGTCGTCGTGGCGCAGCCCATCACCCGCCGCTGCGGCGAGCCGGTTGATCGCCGGTTCGTCGAGCTTGGAGTAGTCGCTGGTGGCGACCGCGACCGGTCGGCGTGCCGCCGCGATGCGCAGGCCCGGGGTGGTGGGCGCGGCCTGGGTGCCGAACGCACCGACACCGCGGCCACCCGCTGCCGGCGCGGCGGCGACACCGACCGCAGCCGCTGCGCGGGGCTGAGCGACCGGCGCTTGGAGCACCGCAGGCTGAAGACGACCCAGCCCGGTGGCGACCACGGTGACGCGCAGCTCGTTGCTGAGTTCAGGGTCGATGACCGTACCGACCACCACCGTCGCGTCCTCGGAAGCGAACTCGCGCACGATGTTGCCGACTTCCTCGAACTCGCCGATGGAGAGGTCGAGCCCGGCGGTGACGTTGACCAGAATGCCGCGCGCACCGGCGAGGTTCACATCCTCGAGCAGCGGCGAGGAGACCGCCATCTGCGCAGCGACCCGGGCGCGATCCTCACCGCTGGCGAAACCCGAACCCATCATGGCCATGCCGGTCTCGCCCATGACGGTGCGCACGTCGGCGAAGTCGACATTGATGAGGCCGGGGCGGGTGATGAGGTCGGCGATGCCCTGCACGGCGCCCTGCAGCACGCTGTTCACACTCTTGAAGGCGTCGAGCAGCGTGGTCTTCGGACCGAGCACGGTGAGCAGCTTCTGGTTCGGGATCGTGATGAGGGAGTCGACGGTACGGGCGAGCTCTTGCATGCCCTGGTCGGCGACCAGCGCGCGCTTGCCACCTTCCATGTTGAAGGGACGGGTGACGACGGCGACCGTGAGGATGCCCATCTCGCGGGCGATCTGTGCCACGACCGGTGCCGCGCCAGTGCCGGTGCCGCCGCCCATGCCGGCGGTGAGGAACAGCATGTCGCAGCCCTGGATCATCTGCACGATGCGGTCGCGGTCTTCCATGGCGGCCTGACGGCCGACCTCAGGGTTCGCGCCTGCACCGAGGCCCTTGGTGATGCCCGAGCCGATCTGCAGCGTGGTCTTGACCGAGGAGTGCTTGAGCGCCTGCGCATCGGTGTTGATGCACATGAACTCCACGCCCTCGATGCCGCTGTGCACCATATGCGCGACGGCGTTGCCGCCACCCCCACCGATGCCCAGCACCTTGATGACTGCGCTCTGGCTGTATGCGTCCATGAGTTCGAACATGCGGCGTCTCCTGTTTGCGGGATTCTAATATCAGAAATTGCCTTGGAACCAACTTTTCATCCGATCGAGCACCGATCGCGTACCGCCGGCGATACCACCGGTGCGTCGGCCGGGCGCGTAATGGTCGCGTGCATAGAGCAGCAAGCCGACCCCGGTCGCGTGGATCGGCGAGCTCGTGACATCGCCGAGGCCGCGCACACCCGTGGGGATGCCGAGGCGCACGGGGCGATGGAAGATCTCTTCGGCGAGTTCGATGGCCCCTTCCATGCGGGCGCTGCCACCGGTGATGACGATGCCCGCTGCGACCGATTCATCGAAACCGCTGCGGCGCAGCTCCTCGGCCACCAGGCCGAACAGCTCGGCGTAGCGCGGCTCGACGATCTCGGCCAAGGTCTGCCGCGTCAAGCGACGGGCCGGCCGATCACCGACGCTCGGCACCTCGATGGTCTCCTCTGAACGGGCGAGCTGCGAGAGCGCGCAGGCCCAACGCAGCTTGATCTCCTCGGCATTCACCGTCGGTGTACGCATCGAGATGGCGATGTCGTTCGTGACCTGATCGCCCGCGATCGGGATCACCGCGGTGTGCCGGATCGCGCCGTGCGAGAACACGGCGATATCCGTGGTCCCTCCGCCGATGTCCACCAAGCAGACCCCGAGGTCCTTCTCGTCCTGCGTGAGCACCGCATAGGACGAGGCCAAGGGTTCGAGCACGATGTCGTCGACCGCCAAGTCGCAGCGCTGGATGCATTTCTCGATGTTCTGCGCGGCGCTCTCGGCGCCGGTCACGATGTGCACCTTGGCCTCGAGCCGCACGCCGGACATGCCGACCGGCGCCCGGATGCCCTCTTGCCCGTCGATGATGAACTCCTGCGGTAGCACATGCAGGATCTTCTGGTCGGCCGGGATCGCCACCGCTTTGGCCGCGTCGACCACATGCTCGATGTCGGCTTGCCCGATCTCCCTATCGCGTATGGCGACCACACCGTGCGAGTTGAGGCTGCGGATATGACTGCCCGCGATGCCGGCGTAGACCGAGTGGATCTCGCAGCCGGCCATCAGTTCGGCTTCCTCGACCGCACGCTGGATCGACTGCGTGGTCGACTCGATGTCCACCACCATGCCGCGCTTGAGGCCGCGCGACGGCTGGGTACCGATGCCGATGAGCTCGATGCTGCCGTCTTCGGCGATCTCGCCGACCAACGCCACCACTTTCGAGGTCCCGATATCGAGTCCGACGATCAACTGTCTGTCCGTCTTGCGTGCCATGTTTTTCGTCAGCCCTCAGGTGTTCCGTCGTCGTCATCCATCGCCGCCACGCGGGTGCCGTTACGCCAACCGGTGGCGAAACCGTTCGAATAGCGCATGTCCACATAGGCGATCTCAGCGCCGCGCTGCGCGACCAGCTGCAAGGCCGCCGCCGCGAAGCGCTCGAACCGCGCCTCGATGTCGCGTCGACCGAGCCGCACGCTCACGCCGTTGTCGAGGTCGATCTCCCAAGCGCCACGCGCATCGAGGCGTAGGGCGGCAAGCCGCACGCCGCCCTCGGCAAGACGGCCCTGTATGGCGAGATAACGCTGCGCGACCGCAGCCTCGGACCCGCGCGGCCCGGACAAGCGGGGCAATTCGACCGGTACGAAGCGCGCCTCGGAGATGAAGAGTTCACCGCGCGAGTTCAGCAGCCCGTTGGCGCCCCAGCGCGCAGCGGCGACCTGCTCGGAAAGGGCGACCTTCAGGCCGGTCGGCCAAGCCCGTGCGACGCTCGCGCGATCCACCCAAGGCAGCGCCTCGAGCGAACGGCGCACCCCATCGAGGTCGGCGGATACCAGACCCGCCCCCTGCAGTCGTTCACGCACCGCCTGCTCCACCTCGAGCGGCGAGACACGCTGGAAGCGGCCTTCCACCGCCACCGTGGTCACCGGTCGATCGAGCGCGTGCTGCAACAACAGCGCGAGCAGCGCGATCGCGGCGAGCCCGACGACGCCTTGCACCGCGCGTCGCCAATCCACGGTCGGCCACTGCCAACCACGCTCTTCGCTGCGTCGACGGTTGCGGGGACGGCTGCCGATCATCGCGGTCTTCTCACGAAACTGGTCTCGAGCACACGCCAGACGAGTGCGGGGAAATCGATGCCGATCGCCAGCGCCGCCTTAGGGACGAGGCTGGTCGCGGTCATGCCCGGCACGGTGTTGATCTCGACCAGCAAGGGACGGCTGGTGGCGTCCATCATGAAATCCACCCGACCCCAGCCCTCACCGCCCGCCGCGGCGAACGCACCGAGCGCCAGTGCACCGAGGTGGCGCTCGGTCTCCGGCGCGAGACCGGACGGACAGTGGTAACGGGTGTCGCCGGAGAGGTACTTGGCCTCGTAGTCGTAGAACGCGCGCGCGGTCTCGATGCGCACCGAGGGCAACGCCCGGCCTTGCAGGAGGCCGACGGTGTATTCAGCGCCCGGGATGAAGGCCTCCGCAAGCACCACGCTGTCATGCGCCGCAGCAGCGGCGTACGCGGCGGGCAGCGCAGCGGCCGTCTCCACGCGCGAGATCCCCACCGATGAGCCCTGCGTCGAGGGTTTCACGAACAGCGGCAAGCCGAGCGCGGAGATCGCGGCATCGAAGTCGGCGGGTCCGCGCAGTTCGACGAAGTCCGCCGTGGCGATGCCGACCGCCGCGGCGAGCCGCTTGGTGCGCGCCTTGTCCATGCACACCGCAGAGCCGAGCACGCCGCTGCCGGTGTAGGGGATGCCAAGGCATTCGAGCGCGCCCTGCACCGTACCGTCCTCGCCACCCGGCCCGTGCAACGCGATCCACGCGCGGGCGAAACCTTCCGTGACGAGCGAACCCAAGGGTCGCTCGCGCGGATCGAACGCCTCTGCCTCGACGCCGCGCGCCCGCAGCGCCTCGAGCACCGCCGCGCCCGAGCGCAGCGACACTTCACGCTCGGCGGAGTCGCCACCCTGCAGCACGGCGACCTTGCCGAATCCGCGCGCATCGGTCACCTCGCGCATCGCAGAGATATCGTGCAGCAGGCGCATCAGGCCGCCTCTCCCACGATGCGCACTTCGGTCTGCAGGCGTACGCCCGCATGTCGCGCGACCTCGTGCTGCACCAAAGCGATCAACTGTTCGAGGTCAGCCGCGCTCGCCTCGCCCTCGTTGAGGATGAAGTTCGCGTGCTTCACCGACACCACGGCGCCGCCGATGCGGCGACCCTTGAGCCCAGCGGCCTCGATGAGCCGCGCCGCGTGATCACCCGGCGGGTTCGTGAAGACCGAACCGCAGCTCCATTCGCCGATCGGCTGCTGGCGCTTGCGCTCCACCAACAGATCGCGGAGGGACTCGGTGCTGGCGTCGGGCTGCGCCGCGAAATGCAAGGACGCCGCGAGGAAGGCCTCGTCCGCGACCGGCGGCTCGACGTGCCGATAGGACACCCGGTACTCAGCGGCATCGCGGCGACGGATCGTCCCGGAACGGTCGATGACCTCCACGCCTGCGACATGCGCCCAGGTCTCACCGCCGTAAGCACCCGCATTCATGGCGAGCGCACCGCCGAGCGTACCCGGGATGCCGACGAAGAAACCCGCCGGACCGAGCTGCCAACGCGCGCATTGACGCGCGATGCGGGCACAAGGGACACCGGCTTCGCACCACACCGTGCCATCGTCACGCTGCTCGAGCGCGGACAGCGCTCCGTGCACCGAGATGACCGCGCCACGCAAGCCGCCATCACGCACCAACAGGTTGCTGCCGAGGCCCACCCAAGTGATGGACATGCCTGCAGGCAGCGCACGCATGAACTCGGCGAGATCGCCACGGTCACGCGGCTCGAACCAGAGTTCAGCGGGGCCGCCGACATGCCACGAGGTGTGCCGCGACATCGGCTCGTCACGCGACAGACGGCCTGCGAAGCGGGCCAACAGCGCTTCGGTGTCGATGCCGACAGCGGGGGATCGTGCGCTCATGCCCCCTCCTCGCCGGCGAGCCGCCGCGGCAGACCGTGTGCCGCTGCGCTGATGCTGCCGGCGCCCATCGCGAGCACCACATCACCGCTGCGCAGCAGGTCTCGCAAGCTGTCGGCGAGATCCTCCACACGCGGCACGAACACCGGTTCGATCGCGCCACGGCTGCGCACCGCGCGGCAGATGGCGCGACCATCGGCGCCGGCGATCGGCGCCTCGCCCGCGGCGTACACCTCGGTCACGAGCAGCACATCGGCGGTGGAGAGGACCGCCGCGAAGTCATCGAGCAGGTCGCGGGTACGGGTGTAGCGGTGCGGCTGGAAGGCAAGCACGACCCGCCGGTCGGGATGCGCCTGGCGCACCGCATCGAGCGTGGCGCGGATCTCGGTCGGATGATGGCCATAGTCATCGATCACCGGTACGGCGTCAGCCTCCACCGGTATGCTGCCGACCCGTTGCAGGCGCCGATCGACGCCTTGGAACTGGGCGAGACCGCGCTGGATCGCTGCATCATCGATGCCGAGCTCGGTGGCCACCGCCACCGCCGCCAAAGAATTCAGCACATTGTGGGCGCCCGGCAGGTTCACCGTGATGTCGAGAGGCTCCGCATGACCGGGGCGCAGCACCTGATAGCGGGTCTGCAGACCGCGGCGCTCGATCTCGACCGCGCGCACATCGGCCTGCGGGACGGTACCGTAGGTGACGATCGGCCGGCCGACCCGCGGCAGGATGGTGCAGAGCTCGGCATCGTCGGCGCAGAGCACGGCGAGACCATAGAACGGCAGGTTGTGCAGGAAGTCGACGAAGCTCTGCCGCAGCCGCGAGAAATCGCCGTCGTGCGTGGCCAGGTGGTCGTTGTCGATGTTGGTGACCACGGCGATCAACGGCTGCAGATGCAGGAACGAGGCGTCGCTCTCATCGGCTTCGGCGACGAGATATCGTCCAGCCCCGAGGCGGGCGTTGGTGCCGGCGCTCTTCAGGCGACCACCGATGACGAAGGTCGGGTCTTCGCCGCCCTCGGCGAGCACAGAGGCGACGAGGCTCGTGGTGGTGGTCTTGCCGTGCGTACCCGCGACCGCGATCGCCGAACGGAAGCGCATCAGCTCGCCGAGCATCTCGGCGCGCGGCACCACCGGCACCCGCTGCGCCAACGCCCGAGCCACCTCAGGGTTGTCTTCGGAGACGGCGGTCGAGACGACGACGACATCGGCGCCGGTGACATGTGCCGCGTCGTGCCCCTGGAAGATCCGCGCGCCCAAGCTCGCGAGCCGCGCGGTCACCGCATTCGGCTTGAGATCGCTCCCCTGCACCGAATAGCCGAGGTTCAACAGCACCTCGGCGATGCCGCCCATGCCGCTTCCGCCGATGCCGACGAAGTGGATGGTGTTGATCCGGCGCATGCGCTCCATCGTATTCATGCCAGTCCCCCTGCGGCGAGCACGGCCTCCGCCATCGCACCGGTGGCCTGCGGCTCGGCGGAGTCTTGTGCCCGCTCCGCCATCATCCGTAACGCCCCGCGATCGGCACCCAGCCGCTCGAGCTCCGCCGCCAGACGCTGCGGCGAGAGTTCGGACTCCGGCAGCAGGGTCGCGGCGCCGCGCTCCACCAAATGTTTGGCATTGCGGGTCTGGTGATCATCGACCGCCGCAGCGAACGGTACGAACAGCGCTGCCACCCCGGCGGCTGCGATCTCGGAGACGGTGAGCGCGCCTGCGCGGCACACCACGAGGTCGGCCTCGCCGTAGGCTGCGGCGATGTCGTCGATGAAGGGCTCGACGCTCGCGGGCACCCCAGCGTCCGCATAGCAGCGGCGCGCGTTCTCGAGTCCACGCACGCCGGCTTGATGGCGCACCTGCCATCGCCCCGGCGGCAGCATCGCAAGCGCAGCCGGCACCGCGGCGTTCAAGCGCGCAGCACCTTGGCTGCCGCCGATCACCAGCAGCCGAAGCGGCCCGTTGCGTGCGCCGTAACGGACGGCGGCGGCGGGCAACGCGAAGAACGCGGGGCGAACGGGGTTGCCGACGACGAGGGCACGACGAGCGGCGGGGAAGCTGCCTGCAAAAGCCTCCAGCACCGGACGGGCGAGACGGGCGAGCACACGGTTGGTGAAGCCGGCGACGGCGTTCTGTTCGTGGATCACCAGCGGCCGGCGCAGCAGCCATGCGGCGAGACCGCCCGGACCGGTGACATAGCCCCCGAGTCCGACCACCACTGCGGGACGCTGTCGACGCACCGCCGCGATCGACTGCCAGAGCGCACGCAGCACCGTGAACGGCGCGCGCAGCAGCGTGACGAGACCCTTACCCCGAATTCCGCCGACCGAGATCCATTCCACCGGTATGCCCGCCGCCGGCACCAGACGGGCCTCGATACCTTGGCGGGTACCCAGCCACACCACCTCGCAGGAGCGCTGGCGGAGGACCTCGGCCAACGCGAGCGCTGGGAACACATGCCCACCGGTACCGCCCGCCATGATCATGACGCGTCGCTCGCTCATGGACGCGCGCCGTCGGCGAGCAACGCCTCATCTTCGGCGACTTCGGCGACGCTGCGCGCGGAGCCGCCCCGCAGCGCCGCAGCAGCAGGTCCGCGAGCGGCGTTCGCCGCTTCATGGAACACCCGCAGCAGCATGCCGACCCAGGCGAGCCCGGCCAGCATGCTCGAGCGGCCGTAGCTGATGAACGGCAGCGTCAGCCCTTTGGTCGGCAAGGCACCCATGTTCACGCCGATGTTGACGAAAGCCTGCAGACCGAGCCAGATCCCGAAGCCGGCGGCGATATAGCACTGGAACTTCAGGCCACCGTCATGGGCGAGCTTCGCGATCCAGAGCGCACGGCAGGCGAGCAGGAGGAAGAGCACCAGCGTCAGCAGGATGCCGAGCAGACCGAGCTCCTCGGCGAGCACGGCGAACACGAAATCGGTATGCGCTTCTGGGAGATAGAAGAGCTTCTGTACGCTCTCACCGAGCCCGACGCCGGTCCATCCGCCACGACCGATGGCGATCAGGCTCTGCACCAACTGGAATCCGCTGTTGAACTGGTCCGCCCAAGGATCGAGGAACGCGAGCAACCGGCGGACGCGATAGGGCTCGAGCATCGCGATCGCCGCCATCGCCGCGGTCACGACGAACGACAGCCCGATGACATCACGGAGCCGGGCACCGGCGATGAACAACACGCCGAATCCGGTCGCGACCAGCACTACGGCCGCACCGAAATCAGGCTCGAGCAACAACAAGCCGGCGATCACCGCCAACACCGACAGCGGCTTGACCATGCCGATCAAGGACCCTTGCAGTTCGGCTTCCCGTCGCACCGCGTAACTCGCCACCCAGACCAGCACCATGATGCGGGTCAATTCGCTGACCTGCAGGTTGAACCCCGCAATGCGCAACCAACGGCGTGCGCCGTTCACCGAATAGCCGACGCCGGGGATCGCCACCAGCACCAGCAACACGATCGCGAGGAACAGCAGCAGCGACGACCAACGCTCCAGCCATTCGCTGCGCACCGAGAACGCGACCATCGCGACGACCACGCCGACGGCGACCATCGATGCCTGGCCGCGAAGGTACTGCAACGGATCGCCGCCATCCCGCGCGGCGATGGACATCGAGGCCGAAGTGACCATCACGAGGCCGAGCAGCAAAATGACCGACAGCAACCCGAGGGTGACGAGATCGATGTGGATCTGCGCGGCGCGCCCACCGCTGCGGGCTGGCAGGGACAGTGTGCTCATGTCGGCAAGCTCCCGACCGCAGCCGTGAACACGTCACCGCGGTGCGAATAGTCACGGAACATATCGAGGCTCGCGCACGCGGGCGACAACAGCACCGTGTCGCCGGCGAGCGCCGCCTCGGCGGCGACCGCTACCGCCTCCTCCAGCGTGTCGCAGCGGCGTACCGGGCAGATCCCCTCGAGCAGATCGGCGAGACGTGGCGCATCGCGCCCGATGAGCACTGCCAAGCGGGTGCGGCCGGCGAGCGCGGCGGCGAGCGGCGTGAAATCCTGACCCTTGCCATCGCCACCTGCCACCCACACCAAGGTGCCGGGCATGCCAGCGACGGCAGCGAGTGTCGCGCCGACATTGGTCCCCTTGGAATCATTGATGAAACGCACGCCTTGTCGGTCGCGCACCCACTGTGAACGATGCGGCAGACCGGTGAAACGGCGCAACGCGAGGAGCATCGCCGGACGCGGGAGGCCGATCGCATCCCCGATCGCGAGCGCCGCGAGCGCGTTGGCGGCGTTGTGCAGACCGGAAAGTCGGAGCTCCGAAGTCGGCAGCAGACGCTCGCCTTGGGCATGCAGCCAATCCTCGCCCGAGGCGGGATCACGCGACAGCCGATAGTCGGCCGCCACCCCTTCGTCGATCGAGAAGCTGAGCCGGCGCTGACCCGGCGACGGCATCGCTGCGGTCCACGGGTCATCGGCATTGATCACGGCGGTGCCGCAACGGCGCAGGATGCGTGCCTTGGCGGCGGCATAATCCACCATCGAAGCGTAGCGATCCATGTGGTCGTGGCTGAGGTTGAGCACCCCTGCAGCGACGAGTTCCAAAGAATGGGTGGTCTCGAGCTGGAAGCTCGACAGCTCGAGGACATAATGCGCAGGCGCCGCCGATCCGAGCAGATCGAGCGCCGGTGTGCCGAGGTTGCCGCCGACACCGACCGGCAGACCTGCCGCCTCGACCATCTGCCCGACCAGCGTGGTGACCGTACTTTTACCGTTGGTGCCGGTGATGCCGGTGACCGGGACAGCAGGGACGCGGGCCTGCTGCGCCCGCGCGAACAGTTCGATGTCGCCCACCAGCGTCACGCCACGCTCGGCGGCGCTGCGCAGCATCGGCTCGGCGAGCGATACACCGGGCGAGACGACGACCAGCCCGGCATCGGCCAACAGCGCTGGGTCGAATCCGCCGAAACGGCAGATCGCCTGCGGCGCGAATGCGGCGAGCTCGGCGCTGCCCGGAGGATTCGGACGGCTGTCGGTGACGGCGAGCTGCCAGCCGAGCGCGGACAGGTGGCGCGCAGCGGACACGCCGCTGCGGCCAAGCCCCAGGATGAGCGCGGTCGGAGCGGCAGTGGCTGCAGGTGTGGTGTGGTTCATCGCAGTTTGAGCGTCGCGAGGCCCGCGAGCACGAGGAAGAAGGTGATGATCCAGAAGCGCACGATGATCTTCGGTTCCGCCCAGCCCTTCTTCTCGAAGTGGTGGTGGATGGGTGCCATGCGGAAGATGCGCTTGCCGGTGAGCTTGAAGGAGGCGACCTGGAGGATCACAGAGGCGGTCTCGAGCACGAAGATGCCGCCCATCACGAGCAGCACCAGCTCTTGGCGCACGATCACACCGATGGTGCCGAGCGCCGCGCCGAGCGAGAGTGCGCCGATATCGCCCATGAACACCTGCGCGGGATAGGCGTTGAACCACAGGAATCCGAGACCGGCGCCGACGAGGGCGGCGCAGATGATCAGCAGCTCACCCGCCTGCGGCACAGCCGGGATGGCGAGGTACTGGGCGAAGACCGCGTTGCCCGACGCATAGGCGAACACGCCGAGCGCTGCGGCCACCATCACCGCCGGCATGATCGCGAGCCCGTCGAGGCCGTCGGTCAGGTTCACGGCGTTGCTCATTCCGACGATCATCAGGTAGGTGAGCAGCACGAATGCGGCGAAGCCGAGCGGCAGCGCAAAATTTTTGAAGAACGGCAGGTAGAGCGTGGTGTCCGCAGGCGACTGCGCCGTGTACCAGAGCAAGAGTGCGGCGGCCAGACCGCCGACCGACTGCCAGAAGTACTTGTAGCGCGCGATCAGTCCAGCCGGGTTCTGACGGACGATCTTGAGGTAATCGTCCCAGAAGCCCACCAAGCCGAAGAGCACCGTGACACCGAGCACGATCCAGACGAAGCGGTTGCCGAGATCCGCCCAGAGCAGTGTGCTCACGATGATCGCGACCAGGATGAGCAGTCCGCCCATGGTCGGCGTACCCGCTTTCTTGAAGTGGGTCTGCGGCCCGTCGTCGCGCACCACCTGTCCGACCCGCAACGCCGCGAGCCGCTCGATCATCCACGGACCGGCCAACAACGCGATGGCCAACGCCGAGACGGCGGCGAGGATCGCGCGCATCGTCAGGTAGGTGAACACGTTGAAGAACGAGAGGTCTTCGGCGAGTGTCCGCGACAACCAGAGCAGCATTTCAGGTGACCCCTTCAGCGATATGGGCAGCGATGTGGGATGCAGCGACGACATCCGGCGGACCCGGCAGCAGCGCATCGACCACGCGCTCGAGGCGGTTGGAGCGCGAGCCTTTCACGAGCACCCGGACATCGGCGGCCAAGTCAGCGCGCACCGCCGCCGCCAGCACCGCGGTATCGGCATGCTCGCTCGCGCCCTCGCCGAAGGTCTGCGCGGCACGCGCCGCGAGCGGCCCGACGGTGAACAGGCGTTCGACGCCGTGTGCCCGCGCATAGCGACCGGCCTCGGCATGGGCCTCGATCGCGTGCTCACCGAGCTCGCCCATATCGCCGAGCACCAACCAACGGCGGCCTTCGAGCGCAGCGAGCACATCGATCGCGGCCTGCAACGAGGACGGATTGGCGTTGTAGGAATCGTCGATGAGCCAAGCGCCCGCGACGGCCGGTCGCAGCACGAGCCGCCCCGCCACCGCTCGCATGCGCGCGAGTCCTGTTGCAACCTGATCGAGGGTCGCACCGGCCGCCATGGCAGCCGCGGCCGCACCGAGCGCATTCATCACATTGTGGCGTCCTGCAAGCTGCAAGCCGATCCGCACCTCGCCCTCGGGCGCGAGCAATGTGAAGGTGGTGAGGAACCCTTCGGCGGTCGCCTGCGTGCGGATCTCACGGGCGCTGAAGTCGGCCTTGGCACCGAGCCCGAAGCTCACCACGCGTGCCACCGTCATGTCGCGCCAGAGACCACCGAACTCGTCGTCGGCGTTGAGCACGGCGATCCCGTCGCGACCGAGCGCAGCGAACAGCTCGCCTTCGGCGCGCGCGGCGCCTTCAAGGCTGCCGAAGCCCTCGAGATGTTCGGCGCCCGCATTGGTGACGATGCCGATGGCCGGCGCGGCAAGGGCGGCGAGCGCGGCGAGCTCCCCGGGATGGTTGGCGCCCATCTCGATGACCGCGTGTCGTTGGTGGTCTTCGAGCCGCAGCAGCGTCAGCGGCAGGCCGATGTGGTTGTTGAGGTTGCCGCGGGTGGCGAGCGTGGGCGCGCGCTCGCTCAAGATCGCGGCGATCATCTCCTTGCAGGTGGTCTTGCCGTTGCTGCCTGCGACGCCGATGACGGTGCCCGTGTAGCGGGCGCGGCATGCGGCAGCCGCACGCTGCAGCGCGACGAGCGCATCCGGGACCAGGATCACAGGCAGACCGGCGGGACCTGCGCGCTCCGCCAAGGTCCCGGCGGCGCCTGCGGCCGCAGCGGCACCCAGGAAATCTGCGCCATCGAAGTTCGGGCCGCGCAGCGCGATGAACAACTCGCCGGCGGCGATACGGCGCGTGTCGATGCTGGCGCTCGACCAAGGGCTGTCCTCGCCGATGAGCTGCCCACCGCAATCGGCCGCGATCTGCGACAGCCGGCGCATCAGCCTCGCTCCATGGCCGGCGACGCGAGACCGAGGGCCACGCGCACCTGCTGCGCATCATCGAACGGGCGGCGTTCCGCGCCGATGATCTGGTAGTCCTCATGGCCCTTGCCGGCCACCAATACGACATCCTCCGCGCCCGCCGAGGCGAGCGCCGCACGGATCGCCGCAGCGCGGTCGTGGATGATCTCGGCGTGCCGGCCGGCCGGCAGACCGGCGACGATCTGCGCAGCGATCTGCTCAGGTGATTCGGTGCGCGGATTGTCATCGGTGACGACGATGCCGTCTGCCAGATCGGCGGCGATGGCCGCCATCTGCGGGCGCTTGCCGCGATCACGGTCGCCGCCGCAGCCGAACACCAGGATCAAGCGTCCCTTGCAGTGCAGCCGTGCGGCTGCCAACGCCTTGGCGAGCGCATCGGGCGTATGGGCATAGTCCACCACCACAAGCGGTTGGCCCTCGGCGCCGATCGCCTGCATGCGACCCGGCGGCGCCGTCACCCGCGCAAGCGCCTCGAGGGCTGCCGTGGGCGACACCTCGAGCGCGAGCAGCGCCGCGAACACGGACAGCAGGTTGTCGATGTTGAAATCCCCGACCAACGGCGCCTCGATCACCCGCGGCAAGGCTCGATCGGTCCCGGCAGGCATCTCGATCTCGAAGGCGAGTCCGCGCGCCGAACGGCGTACGGCCGTCGCCGCCAACATCTTCGCCCCGGGATCGAGCGCGAGGCAGCGTGCGGCGGCGGCGCGTCCGGCGGCGGTCCGACAGGTGAGCCAAGCGCGACCGCGACCGGCTTGGTCCGCGGCGAGCGTGGCGCCGAAACCATCGTCGACGTTGAACACACGATCACTGAGACCCGGCATGTCGAACAGGCGCGCCTTCGCCGCACCATAGGCCTCGAAGGTACCGTGGTAATCGAGATGGTCGCGGGTGAGGTTGGTGAACACCGCCGAACGGAACCGCACTGCGGCGACGCGGTGCTGGTCGAGTGCATGTGACGACACTTCCATCGCGACCGCACCCGCACCGGCTGCGCGAGCATCGGCGAGTTGACGCTGCACGGTCACCGCATCGGCGGTGGTGTATTCACCGGCGATCACCTGATCGGGCGGCGTGCCCACACCCAAAGTCCCGATATAGATGCAACCACCCTCGTGGTCGCGCAGCGATCGCAGGGCATCGAGCGCCTGCGCCAGCAGCCAGGCCACGGTGGTCTTGCCGTTGGTGCCGGTGACGCCGGTGATCGACAACGACGCCGACGGCGCGTCGAAGAACCGGTCGGCGATGGCGCTCGCCTGCTGCGCGAGTCCGTGCATCGGGGCCATCCAAACGCCCGCTCGCGCGGCGGGCGGCTCGATCCCCGGCGCCGGCTCCCAAAGAACGGCGCGGACACCGCGGGCGAGCGCGATCTCGAGCGTCGCAAGACCGTGGCTGCGTCGACCCGCACAGGCGAGGAACAAGCCGTCGCGCTCGACGGTGCGACTGTCGAGCGACAGGTCCGTGACCGTGAGGCCTGCCGGTGCGTCGGCGTGACCGGCGCACAAGCGTGCCAACTCGACCGGCGCTCCGGGCAGGACGCTCATCGTTGCGCACCGTTCGGAGCCGCGATCGACTCACCGCGCTGCGCGATGGTGGTTGGAGGTACAGCATCCGCCTCAGGCGGCAGATCCAGGTCGGGCTCGCGTTGCGGGGTGGACTCCGGGATCTGATCCACCGGGGCGTCGAGCGGCGCATCGGGCGCGACCGCCAACAACCGCAACGCACCACCGACCACATCCGCGAACACCGGCGCGGCGATATCGCCGCCGTAGTAGCCGCCGACGCTGGGCTCATCGATCACCACCACTGTGGCGATGCGCGGTGCACTGACCGGCGCGACCCCCGCGAACACCGACACATAGCGGTTGGTGATGTAGCCGCCGGCGCTCGCCTTCCACGCCGTGCCGGTCTTGCCGGCGATGCGATAGCCCGCCACCGAAGCCTTGCGTCCACTGCCCTGGGTGACGACGCTCTCCATCATGTTCACGACATCGCGGGTCACTTGCTCGGGCAGCACGCGCGAGCCGGGTACGGGACCGGTCACCGGCGTGAAGGCGACCGGTCGGTGCACACCGAAAGACCCCAGGGTGGCGTAGGCCTGTGCGAGCTGCAGCGGCGTCACCGAGAGGCCGTAGCCGTAGGAGATGGTCGCCGTGCGTATCGGCCGCCAGTGCGCCCACTGCGGCAGCAAGCCCGCGGACTCGCCGGGATAGCCGCTGGTCGTCACGCGACCGAAGCCGACCCGCGACAGCGTCTGGTGCAACGTCTCGGGACCGAGCTGGACCGCCATCCGCGCCATCGCCACATTGGAACTGCGAGCGAGGGCTGTGGAGAGGTCCACCGCGCCCAGGTTGTTCTTGTCGACGATGGTCTTCACACCGACTTTGTAGAATCCGGGTGAGGTGTCGACGATGCTATCCGCGCTATAACGCCCGGAGGCGAGCGCGGCGGCCACTGTGAAGGGCTTGATCGCGGAGCCGGGCTCGAGGAGGTCGGTGACCGCGCGATTTTTGTAGAGCGCCACTTTCATCTGCAGGCGATCGTTCGGGTTGAAGGTCGGCTGGTTGACCATCGCCAGCACTTCGCCGGTCTGCACATCGAGCACGACCACCGACCCTGACCGCGCACGATGCGCTTGGATCGCCGACTTCAGTTCCCGGTAGGCCAGATACTGGATGCGCATGTCGATCGACAGGCGCAAGTCCTGACCCGGACGCACCGGACGGATGCTCTCGATGGTCTGCACCGTGCGCCCAAGGTTGTCGCGGATCACGCGCTTGGCGCCGTCATGCCCCGAGAGCCAGTGGTTGTAGAAGAGTTCCAGCCCTTCCTGTCCGGCGTCATCGAGATCGGTGAACCCGAGCACATGCCCCGCCACCTCGCCGGCCGGATAGAAACGGCGGTACTCGCGCTGGAAGTGCACACCCGGGATCTCGAGCGCGCGCAGGCGCTGCGCCTCGGCCGGCGGCAGTTGACGCGCGATGACGAGGAAATTGCGCTGCAGGTTGGAGGTCACGCGGCGCGTGAGCTCCTCCGGATCGCGCTGCAACGCGCGGGCGAGCCGCGAGATCTCATCGCCGGTGCCCGCCAGTTGCGCAGGGTTGACCCACAAAGAATCGACCGGCGTGCTGATCGCGAGCGTCTCACCGGCACGATCGACGATGGCGCCGCGATGGGCGACGATGGTGGCGACGCGTACGGTGCGCTCATTGCCCTGCCCCATGAGGAAGTCCCTCTGGACGAACTGCAGGGTGACCGCCTTCCATACCAGCGCCAAGGCGATGCAAGCGAAGACGGCGACGACGAACATCGCCCGTCGGTCGAACGACGGTGCCGAGGGCTCAGGTTTGCGGGTGAGGCCGGACGACGCAGCGGCACGGCTGCGGCCACGCTCACCGCGCCGCGGGCTGCGGGAGGAGAGAGACCCCGGCAGCCTCATGCAGACACCCTCATGGCATCACCACTTCGACCTGCGCCGGCGGCGGCGTGGTCATGCGAAGCTGCGTGAGCGCGACGTTCTCGACGAAGGCATGCGCCGACCAAGCGCTCTGCTCGAGCTGCATGCGTCCGAACTCGATGTCGAGCCGGTCACGCTCGGCGTTGACCTGCTCGAGCTGCACGAACAGTTCGCGTGCGCGATGCTTCGCGTGGATGGCGCCGGCTGCGGAGGCGAGCACCGCGAGCCACAACAGCGGCACGGCCAACATCAATACGCGGCGGTTCCCCACGCTCATCGCGCGCCTCCGGCGGCGATCCGCTCGGCGCACCGCAGCACCGCACTGCGCGCGCGGGGGTTGCGGGCGATCTCCGCCTCCGTGGCGCGGCGCTTACGACCGACCTCGCGCATCAGCGGCTGCGCCGACGCCGGGATCACCGGTAAGCCGGCGAACACCGGGTCCACCGAAGAGCGCTCACGGATGAAATGCTTGACGATGCGGTCTTCGAGCGAGTGGAAGCTGATCACGGCCATCCGGCCACCCGGTGCGAGCGAATCGAACGCGCCGAGCAGCGCGGCGCGCAGTTGACCGAGTTCGTCGTTGACGGCGATCCGCAGCGCTTGGAAAGTGCGCGTCGCGGGATGTTTACCGTCGTGCCCGCGTACCGCCCGGCGCACGATCTCGGCGAGCTGCAGCGTCCGGGTGATAGGCGCGATGTCGCGTGCCTCCACGATGGCCCGCGCGATGCGCCTGGCATGGCGCTCTTCACCGAACTCCGCGATCACGCGCTGCAGCTCCCGCTCGTCGGTGCTCGCCACGAACTGCGCGGCCGACATGCCGCGCGTGGGGTCCATCCGCATGTCGAGCGGGCCGTCCTTGGTGAACGAGAAGCCGCGTCGCGGATCATCGAGCTGCGGAGAGGAGACGCCGAGGTCGAGCAACACCCCTTGCAACGGGCGGCCGTGGGCATGGGCGGCCACGATCTCGGCGAGCCGACCGAAATCCGCGTGTACGAGCTCGAGACGGGGATCCGCAGCGAAACGCAGGCGGCCGGCCGCGATGGCATCGGGGTCGCGGTCGAGCGCCAGTACGGCGCCCACAGGGCCGACGGCCTGCAGCAACCGCGCCGCGTGTCCGCCACGGCCAAAAGTCGCATCCACATAGAAACCACCCGTCAACGGGGAGAGCGCCTCAAGCGCTTCCTCGACAAGCACGGGCTCGTGCCCCTCTGCCTGCTCCACGCCTACACCCCGCATCGCTTCGCCCAGCACGCGCGACGCACAGACCGAAGACCTGCACGCACGTCCCTCGTCCTTGGCGACCGCCGCCACGCTCACAACGACAGAGAATCCAGCTCCGTCGACAGATCGGTCGCGGTCTCCTCGCTCTTGAGCCAGTAGTCGCGGCGCTCGATCCATCGCGCCTCGTCCCACAGCTCGAGCCGGTTACCCTGACCGATCAGCATGGCGTGCCGCGAAAGCCCCGCGAATTCGCGCAGCTCGGGCGGCAACAGCAGTCGCCCCTGACCGTCCAGATCGATCTCGGTCGCATGACCGACCATCAACCGCTGCAGGCGCCGCGAGCGCTCGTGCAGGGTGGGCAGGCTCATCAACTTGCGTTCGATCTGTTCCCAATCAGGCAGCGGGTAGATCAGGAGGCAGGGGTCTCGGTCCACGGTGACGACGAGGTGCCCCTCGCTGCGCTCGTGCGCACGCTGGCGCTGCCGGGTGGGCAACACCATCCGGCCTTTCTCATCGAGCGTGACTTTGCTTGCGCCGCGAAACATGACATGTGAACGGACGGTGTCCCGCCCATTTCGCCCCACTTTCTACCACTTGCCGCCACTATAGAAATCAGCGGGTGGGGGTGTCAACGGTCTACGCGTAAAAAATTTATGTGCTGCCAACAACTTACGCGCGCTCAGAGGCTGCATCAAGCAGCTCGAGCGAGCAAAGGTTCATGGGTTTCAGTGAGTTGCCCGTGAATGCTGAAATAGGTGTCAGGAAAGAGAAGGAGTCGGCCGATAAGCCGGGTTCTGTCGTGGGCGATCATTCCTCTGGGACGACCGTCACCGGTCGCCTCAAGCAGCCTACCCGGAAGTCACGCTCGGACACGGCGCTGCAGGTTGCCCTGCGACTTCCCTATTTGGCCTTGCTCCCGGTGGGGTTTTCCGTGCCACGTCCGTTACCGGCCGCGCGGTGCGCTCTTACCGCACCATTTCACCCTTACCTGCGTTGCCTTCCCTGACGGGAAGTTGGCGCATCGGCGGTATCTTTCTGTTGCACTTTCCGTAGGCTCGCGCCTCCCAGGCGTTACCTGGCACCGTGTCCGAAGGAGCCCGGACTTTCCTCCACATCTCGCGAGAAATGCAGCGATCGCCTGGCCGACTCCAAGGCGCACCATACCCGTCGATGGGCCGAACAACAATCAAGACTTTCTGTGCGACCGTGGGCGTGGCGCGGCTAGCGCCGCAATTGCGAGAGGCGCACCGCGAGCGCGTACGCCTCGGCGCGCGGCACTTCGCAAGCCTCGGCAGCAAGCGCCGCAGCCTTGGAAGCCGGCAAGTGCTCAAGGGCGGCCTGCACCGTGCGCTCAAGCTGTGCCTGCGCGGCGGGCTCTCGCGCCGCCCCCGGGGCACCCTCCCCGGCGGTCGACGCACCGGCGATGACCAGCGTGATCTCACCGCGCACCATATCGACATCCGTGGTCGCAGTCTTCGCGAGGCTCTCGAGCGGTCCCCGGTAAACGGTCTCAAAGAGCTTGGTGAGCTCGCGCGCCACGGCGGCCTCCCGCGAAGCCCCCAACACCGCCGCGCAATCGGCGAGCACCTCCGCGATGCGGTGTGGGGCCTCGAAGAACACCATCGTCCGTGGCTCGTCGCGCAAGCCGAGCAGTCTTTGCCATCGCTCTGCGGCGCGCGTCGGCAAGAACCCCTCGAAGCAGAACCGGTCGGTGGCGATGCCGCAGATGCTGAGCGCTGCAGCGATCGCGGTCGCGCCCGGCACGCAACGCACCGGGATCCCCGCCGCCGCCGCCGCGCGCACCAAACCGAAACCGGGATCGGAGAGCAACGGCGTGCCGGCATCACTCACCAAGGCCACCACCTCGCCCGCCTCGAGCCGCGCCAACAGACCCGCCTCACGACCGCGCTCGTTATGGGCATGGAGAGACACCATCGGCTTGCGCAAACCGAGCGCCGCGAGCAACTGACCCGTGCGGCGGGTGTCTTCTGCAGCCACCACATCGGCAGCCGCCAGGCTGTCGCGGGCACGCGGCGTGAGATCACCGAGGTTGCCGATCGGTGTCGCAACGACCTCCAGCCGCCCAAGTCCCCGGCGAAGCGCCGGCTCGACCGCATCAGGCACTATAATCTCGCTCCATGTGGTCCATCCGGCATGCTGCCCCCGTGAGGTCGGCACTTCAACCCCACCCCGGACGAGCCGCCCCCATGGCTTGCCTGATCGCCCTCGTCTTGACGGGCTGCGCCGCCGCACCCACACCGATCGAGCCGCCCTCTCCTGAACGGGCCGCCGCCTTCGCTGCCCGCGGCGAACACGCCGCTGCCGCACGCGATTACGAAGCCGTCGCCAACTTTGCACCCGCCGCTGTCGCCAACGACTTCAAGCTGCTGGCCGCCCTCGAGTGGCTGGCGGCGCGCGATCCCCGCAAAGCCCAGACGACGCTCGAATCGCTCACAGACCCGCTCGATACCCGGCAAGCGCTTTCGCGAGACCTGACGGCAGCTGAGGCGGCGCTTGCACTCGGTGAGCCTGCGCGTGGGTGGTCGATCCTCGAAAAAGTGTCACCGCCCTCCGCCAATGCGGACTTCGACCGTTATCACAGCTTGCGGCAACGCCTTGCCTTCGCCACCGGCCGTGCGCTGGCAGGCATCAATAGCAGCCGTGCCCGCGAGGCGCGGGCGCTCGATGCAACAGAGCGCACTGCGCTGCGTCAGGAACTGCTCGAGCAATTGCGGACGGCCGCGGCGGGCGGCGCGACGCTCGACCCGCGCGAAGCGGGGCGCGATGCCATCGCGCGCGGCTGGCTGGAGGCCGCACCCATCGCAGCGCGGGTGGCCGCAGCGCCTGCGAAGTCCAACGCGAACCTCACCGCTGCGTGGCGCAAGCGTTACCCGGACCACCCGGCGACCGCCGCCCTACGCAACACCTATCTCGGTTCGCCTGTCTTGGCGGCGCGCGCTGACACCACAGCACGGCTCCACGACCCGCTCGGCGCCGGCGCGGCGGGTGCAGCGGGCGCGGCGGGTGCAGCGGGCGCGG
>CALGVD010000019.1 GCA_937920275.1 uncultured Pseudomonadota bacterium | reverse complement strand
AAGGACACACCCCCCTCCATTCGTCGGCGTTCCGCGAATCGTTACAGCACCTCGGGAAAAGGCCCTCCGATGACCAGCGCAGCTACGCTCACCAGCGCAGCAGCCGCGGACCGAGCAGGGCGCCGAGGCCCGCCACGACGACCATGCCCGCCGTGTACCAGACCGCCGTGAAGGGGATGCCGGTCTCCGTGCAGGTCAAGGAATAGACGACGCTGCCGACCGCCCCGGCGGCGAGTCCCGCCGCAGCGCCCGCGCTGCGCAGCTGCGTCGGCGCCAAGCGCCGCAGCGCGACGCACAAGGCCGCCGCCACGGGCAGCGCCGACAGCGCCACATTGCGGATGCAGCCGAACGGGTCGCCGCCCATCAAGGTCGCCAGACGCTCCGGCGCCGGCGTGCCGAACCAGGACGCGGCCGCGAGCGACAGCATCGCCGCGAGTACCGCCAGCACCGCGACCTGCGCGGGGCGCTGCGGCGCACCCGGTCGCGCCGAGCGTCCGACCCACCACAGCGCCGTTGCAGCGAGCGCTAGGCCATAGAGCAGCTTGATCCAGGGGGCGAGCGTGAGCCAGAACGCCGCGGGCACGGGCGCCTTCAGCACGCCGACCAGCATAAGGCTGAGCAGCGCGCCCGCGCCGATCGCCGTGGCGAGCGTGCGCAGCACCGGTTGCCGCGGCGCGGCACCCGCTTGCCGCGCCAGCATCTCGATGAGATCGTCAGTCTTCATGTCCACCCCGCATCATCGCCGCCAGACGCTTGAGACCTCGATGCGCCTGCACCTTGATGGCTGATTCCGAAACACCGGCTGTACGCGCCGCCTGCGGCGCCGTCATCCCTTCCAACTTGAGCAACTCGATCGCACGCCGTTGTGCCGCCGGCAAGCGCTCGAGCAATTGCCCCACATCCCGCCGTGCCGCTGTGGCCTCGCCCTCGTCGACGGCGGGGACCTGATCGAGGGCGTCTGGATCGTCCGTGACCGTGACCTGCCGACCCCGGCGGCGCCAGTGATCGACCCACTTGTAGCGCGCGATGCCGAGCAGCCATGGACTCACCGGCAAACCATCGGTGTGGGTCCCACGCTGCAGGTGCACCGCCAACAACACCTCTTGGACCAGATCCTCCACATCGCCCGCCGGCTCCGACGCGCGACGGCGCAGAAATGCACGCACCCGTCCGCCCATCAGACGCAGTGCCTCACGGTAGGCCGCTTCGTCACCCGACTGGGCGCGCCGCCAGAGCGGGGCGAGCGTCTGCTCGAAGGCATCGGGTGTCACGGGCGGGAGGTCCGGGTTCGGTCCAGAGGTCATTCGTCGGGGGTGGCGGAAGCGTTACAGCATACCGCGCGGTTCGGTTTGAAACGGCATGCGGGATGCAGCGCGCTCGAGACCGCGGGTATAGTCAGCATATGGAATTCGACCCCGAGGCCGCCACGCGCGCCTACATCGATTCGCTCGGACCCGAGCAGCTCGCCAAGGCGGCGGCCTACACCGCTGGCAACCACTGGCTGCTGCTCTGGGGGCTGGTGGTCAGCGCCATCGTCACCTGGATCATCGTGCGCGCGGGGCTCCTCGACCGCGTCGCCGCGCGCTTCGCGGGCCGCGGGCCGAACCTGCGCGCCTTCCTGGTGTCCGCGGTGTTCCTGCTGGTATCGACGCTCATCACGCTGCCGTGGTCGCTGTACGAGGGCTGGTGGCGCGAGCGCGGCTACGGCCGCACCAGCCAACCCCTCGGCGACTATCTCGGCCAGGATGCGATCGGGACCGCGCTAATGGTGTTGATCGGCGCGCTGTTCCTCACCGGCGTCTACGCGCTCATCCGGCGCACCGGGAAACGGTGGTGGCTCTGGTCGGGCGCGCTGACCGCGGCCGCGGCCTCCTTCCTGCTGCTGCTCTCACCGATCCTAATCGAGCCCCTGTTCAATGATTACAAGCCCGTGCCGCCGGGCGAGGTGCGCGATGCGTTGGTGGTGATGGCCAAGGAGGCCGGTGTACCCCCGGACCGCATCTTCGTCTACGACGGCTCAAGGCAGTCGAACAACTTCACCGCCAACGTCGCGGGCCTCGGCGGCTCGGTGCGCATCGCGATCTCCGATGTCGCCTTCAAGGGCGCCTCGCTCGACGAGGTCAAGGCCGTCACCGGCCACGAGATCGGCCACTATTTGCTGGGCCATGTCTGGCGCGGCGTCATCGTCGTCTCGGTGCTCGCGGTCGTGTTCTTTTTCCTCGCCGACCGGCTCTACCCGCGCTTCGCGAGCGCCTTCGGCAGCCGTGCCGCGCTCGCCGATCCCGTCGGCCTGCCGGTACTGCTCTTCATCGTGGGCGTGCTGGGGCTGTTCGCGCAACCTGTGATGAACACGCTCAGCCGGATGGACGAGACCGAGTCCGACATGTATTCGTTGAAGACCGTGGGTCTGCCCGACGCGCTGGCCTCGGCGCTGGTGAAGACAGCCGAGTACCGCGATCCGCGCCCCGGTGCGCTGCAGGAGATCCTGTTCTACACCCACCCGTCGGTCGAGCGGCGCGTGCGCCGCGCGATGGAGTGGAAGGCGGCGCAAGCCGTCCGGGGTCCGGTGGTGCAGTGACCTCGCCGGTCCGCGGCTACACCGGCGCATCCGGCGCGCAGCTCCACTACCGCATGCTGGGCGAAGGAACGCCGGTGTTCCTGCTGCACGCAAGCCCGCTGTCCTCGGCGTTCATGGTCGGTCAACTGCAGGCGCTCGCTGACGCAGGACACCGCGCCATCGCGCTCGACACGCCGGGCTACGGGCAGTCCGATCCGCTGCCCGCGCCGCCGCAGTCGCTCACCGACTATGCGCGCGCGTTCCTCGCCGGCATCGACGCGATGGGCGGCATCGACACCACGCGCTTCGCGCTCTACGGCACCGCGACCGGCGCGCAGCTCGCGCTCGCCCTCGCGCGCCTCGCGCCGCAGCGCGTCAGCCGCCTGGTGCTCGACAACTGCGCGCTCTTCACCGACGCGCAGGTCGCCGATTGGGAGCCGCGCTATTTCCCCGATCTTTCGCCGCGCGCCGACGGCAGCCACATGACGAAGGTGTGGGAGGTTGCGCGCCGCCAGTTCATTTCCTTCCCGTGGTTCTCGGAGGCGCCGGAGCACCGGATCGACCGTCCGCCCGCACCGCTCGCCGTGGTGCAGTCGATGGCGAACCATTTCCTGATCGCGACGCCCGGCTACGACGCCGCCTACCGGCTCGCGTTCCATGCCGAGAACGCGCGCAGCTTCGAGGGCCTCACGGTGCCCACCATGCTCATCGACTGGGAAGGCTCGATCGTGCGTCGCGAGGTGCAGGCGCTCATCGCGGAGGGTCTGCCTGCCTGCGTGCGCGTGGTCCGCGCGGGCGCTAGCGTGGAGGCGCGGATGCAGGCGTTGGTGGAGGCGGTCAGGTAGGGAGTGGCGTGATCGGATGTTCGGACAGCACGATGACCGCCGCTTACTCTGCGGCCGCGCAGCGCATCTGCGCCGTGCGATGCATGCCTTGCCGCGACAAGGCCTTACGCAGAGCGGCGTCCTCGGCGATCATCGTCGCCGCGCCGGTCTCGAAACCGGATACCTCCACCTGCGGCAGGCAGCTGCGGAAGAAAGCCTCTTCGACGAGGAAGAACCTTGGTTCTCCCTGTCCGGTTAGCAGCGGCTCTGGAATGCCCGTGATGTGGCGACCGAACCCTTCGTCCGCCGTGCCGTCCCTGTACAGCAACCAGCCGAGGGGCACGCGGTGGCGTGCCACGAACGCCGCCTGCATGTCGTAGAACTTATCGACGCTCGCGAGATGGGAGTGCTGCATCTTAAAGGCGCCATCGATCGAGCCGTGAAGCACGATCCGCGCGCCGGGAGCGAGCGTGACCTTACCCGCGACAGGGATCAGGTAATTGGCGCAAGACGATGCGCACATCCCTTCGATGACCAGATGGGGACGCTGTGCTGCGAGCCCTTCGGCTGCCGCCATCGCCCGCTCGACATCACCGCCTGCTGAGGAGATCCTGATCACGAGCGGCACGCCGGTCCGTTGTGATGGTCGCCGGTCGATGCACTGCAGAAAGTTCGCGTCAGTGGGGCCGCGTACCACCAGCGCACCGTCGGCATCGACGTCGCAGGACGCTTTGTTCGCCTGGTTGTAGGCCCCGAGTTCCTCCATCGACGCACAGCCGCCGAGCAGGGACGCCAGAAGCAGGCAGATGATCGCCGCGGCGTACTTCACGCCGATCACCGCAGCGTCCGCGCGAGCCTTTTGTGGCGGTGCGCTCACCATCGGAATCTCCCGAGCGATATGTCTGCGACCAATTCTACGCCCCGGTGCCATATGGGGCTACGGTCTGATCTCCGCCGCCTGCAAGTACACGCATGGAAGGCGTGGAACTGCCGGCCGATGCTGCGCCCCGCGTACGCCGCGTCGATGACCACCCGGTCCACATAGCCGGACACAGGGAGACGAATACGGGGAGGCGGGCCGTGAACCATCGGGAGTGGTCGTTCAGTTAGGGTGCGCCGCACCTCGGCATCGTTGCGCCGAAGGATGACCGAGTAGTCGGACTCGGTGATGGCGCCCAGTCATCGCATCGGGGCCGGGCAGCATCGCCATCCCTGTGCTCGCCAGCAGATTGACATACGATATGTCACGCAATATGGTCTTCATATGTCACGAACCACCATCCGTCTGCCTGCCGACCTCCTCGCCCAGGCGCAGGCGTTCGCCGGCCGTACGGACCGCAGCTTCACCCAGCTCGTGGCGGACGCGCTCCGCTACGAGATGCAGCGCGTCGAAGCGCCCACCCGAGTGAGCGAGCCGTTGCCCGTCTACGGCGGGCAGGGTCTGCGTCCCGGTGTCGACCTCGCCAATAACGCTGCGTTGCTCGACGTCATGGACGGCACCTGAACTTTGGTCCTCGTCGATGTGAACGTGCTGGTCGGCGCGATGCGCAGCGACGCACCGCGGCACGCGGTCATGCGCACCGCGCTCGAGGCGCTGCGCGCATCGCCCGAGCCGTTCGCGCTCTGCGACCCGGTGCTGAGCGGCGTGCTGCGCGTGCTCACCCATCCGCGCGTCTTCTCTCCCCCCACGCCGACCGCAGCGGCACTGCAGTTCGTGCAGGTGCTGCGGGCGACGCCCAATGCCTTGGTGCTGCCGCCCGGACCGCGGCATTGGGGGCTCTTCGTCGACCTGCTCGAGCGTGCTCCCGCTGCAGGCGATCTCGTGAGCGATGCCTGGATCGGCGCGCTCGCGCTCGAGCATGGGTGCGAGGTGCTCAGCGACGACGCTGTCTATGCGCGTCTGCCCGGGGTGCGGTGGCAGCGGCCCGACCCCGGATCTCGGCCATCCGTGTCTGCCAGCGTGAACCGGTCGCCTTATAGCGGGCAAGCTCGCCGCTGAGTCAGCGGTATTGCCGATCATTCTGGTGTATCTGGCCTGATTTGCAGGTCGATGCCTTTGACGACGTCGCTAGACTTGATCGCATCGATATGGTCATCACCCGATCGCGCAGGCGAAAAAGTATGATAAATTGTCATACCCTTTCAGAGAGCTCTGCTATGGCTACGGTCAAGGTCGCCATCACCCTCGACAGCGGGACGCTGGAACGCGTCGACGATCTGGTCGCGCGTGAGGTCTACCCGAACCGCAGCCGAGCCATCCAAGCCGCTCTCGAGGAGAAGCTGTCGCGCATGCAGCGCCGACGGCTCGCATCAGAGTGCGCGAAGCTCGATCCGAAGGCAGAGCAGGCGATGGCCGAAGAGGGTTTGGGTCAGGAACTCGACTCGTGGCCCGCATACTGAGGGGCGAGATACGCTGGGCGGACCTGAACCCCGTCCGCGGTCACGAGCAGAGCGGGATGCGTCCCGTGCTGGTGATCAGCCATGATGTCTTCAACGAACGATCAGGCACGGTCATCGCCATGGCGCTTACGAGCCAACCACCCCGCGCCGGGTTCCCGCTCAGCCTCGGCTTGGGAGATCGACGACTGCCGAAGCGCTCTTGGGTGAAGATCAGCCAGATCCGTACGCTCTCGGTCGAGCGGATCGGTGCGCGGCTGGGCAGAGCCTCGCCCGAGGAGCTGACCCAGGTCGTGGAGGGGCTGACCGAGGTGATCGGGGACTGACGGCGATAGGACAGGTGGTCTTTGGCCGTCATCCGGTGATACTTTGGACTCCATGAGAACCAAGTGCTTGTGGGTCCTTCCGCTGCTCTCGCTCTGCGTACTGCCGTTGTCGGCGTGTGCAGACGCCTCTGACGCCGATACGCTGCGCAAACTGACCGCGCTCGCCGAGCAGGGGTCCGCTGCTGCGCAGTACAACGTCGGCATGTTCCACAACAACGGTATCGGTACCGCCAAAGACCCGCGCACGGCGTTCCGCTGGTTCGAGCGCGCCGCCGCGGGCGGCGATGCGCTCGGCCACTACAAGGTTGGTTGCTACTACGCCGGGCAGTTCCCTGGCGCGGTCGAGGTGGACGAGGCGAAAGCGCTCGCTGCGAAGACCGTCGCTGCGGAAGCCGGTTATTCGCTCGCACAGGGCGATGTGGGGAACATCTACGGCAAGAGATCGGACTGGCCACAGGCCGTGAAGTGGTGGGCGGCCGCTGCAGAGCAGGGCTACGCACCGGCGGCGTACAACCTCGCGAACGCCTATCAGAACGGGCAAGGTGTGCCGAAGGACTCGGTACAGGCCTTGGCGCAGATACTCATCATGCAGCGTCAGATGCCGGAGCCGATGCGTCCGCGGTTCGCACCGCGCCTCGAGGCGATCCGCAGCACCTTGTCGCCCGAGCAGATTGCGCAGGCCGAAGTCGCCGCTGCCGCATGGCAGGCGAGGCCGACACCGCTGACACTGCGGGCGCAGCGCGGGGCGCGAGAGGCGCGGGAACTGGTCAATTGAACGACAGCAGGTAAGGTGCCCATGGCCACCCGCGAAGCCACCGTCGCCCACATCCTCGACCAAGCCGGTCTCGGCGCCCGGCTGACCTCGCGCAAGATGTTCGGCGAGTACGCGCTCTATCTCGACGGCAAGGTCGTCGCGTTGGTCTGCGACGACCAACTGCACCTGAAGCCGACGGAGGCGGGCAGGGCCTCGCTTGGTGATGTGATGTTGGCATGCCCCTATCCGGGGGCGAAGGAGCACTTCCTGCTCGCCGACGAGTTGGACGATCCGGAACGGCTGCGCGCGGCGCTGCTCGTGACGGCGAAGGCGTTGCCGGCGCCGAAGCCAAGAAAAAAGAAGAAGCGGACCGTGTGATGAAGCCCTCGACCCGCACCTCGCTCGTCGGCATCGGTGCACTCGCGCTGCTGAGCGCAGTGCACTGGGCGCGGGCGCAGCACTTTGACGGTCCGCCGCTGCTGCTTTACCTGCTCGGCGTGCTGCCGAACTTCGTGGCCGCGATCGCGATCCCCGCCGTCGCGCTCGGCATGTGGCTCGAGTCTTTTCCCGCGTCGTCGCATACGGTGCTCCGCAAGCGCTTCATGTGGCTCACGCTCTTCGCCGGCGCCGGTCTCATCCTGTGGGAGTTCGGTCAACAGTCGAGCCGCGCGCTGTTCTTCGACCCTGACGATCTCGTCGCCACGCTGGTGGGGCTGGTGGTGGGGTGGGGGCTCTTCGCGGTGGTATCCTCGAAGCCTGCATGAGCGAGACCCCTAAGTCAGACCCCCGCGTCTTCTTCGCCTCTGAGCGCACACTGCTCGGCTGGGTCCGCACCTCACCGTAAAGCACGCGACCGTGGGGCTGGGGTTTGTCGTGTCGCGCTTCGGATTGTTCCTGCGTCTTCTGCCGATGCAGACGGGCGCTGTGCCTGCGGGCCCGACGGGCAACTACTCACACTACATCGGCGTCGCGCTCGTGGCGCTCGGCGCGCTCGGCATCGCGGTGGCGACCGTACAGCACGGACGCTTCATCGCGACGCTGCCGGTGGTC